>JAOPYW010000333.1 GCA_025964405.1 Thermoleophilia bacterium
TCCTCGACGATGGCGTTCGAGTTCGCCGGGTCGATCGGATTCAAGGAAGCCTGCAACCGTGCCGGCGCCGTGCTGCTCGAGCCGATCCAGGACGTCGAGGTGGTGACGCCCGAGGAGTACATGGGCGAGGTCATGGGCGATCTCTCCGCTCGTCGCGGGCGGATCGAGGGCATGGATCCGCGCGGTAATGCGCAGGTCGTTCGCGCACGCGTCCCGCTCTCCGAGCTTTTCGGATATGCTACTGCGCTGCGGTCCCTGTCTCAGGGTCGTGCGAACTACTCGATGCAGTTCGGTCGCTACGAAGAGGTGCCGGGCAACATCGCGACGGAGATCGTCGCGAAGGCGCGAGGCGAGGCCTGAGACAGGCCAGTTTTTCCAGTACGAGGGTCGGGCTCCGAGCCCGGTCACTGACACACCAACCCAGTACCGTCTCCACACACGAGGGAATATCACGATGGCAAAGGAAAAGTTCGAGCGGAACAAGCCGCACGTCAACATCGGCACCATTGGTCACATCGACCATGGCAAGACGACCCTGACGGCTGCGATCTCGAAGGTCCTGTCCGAGCGCTTCGGCGGCGTGGCAACCGATTTCGAGAACATCGACAAGGCTCCCGAGGAGCGCGAGCGCGGCATCACGATCGCCACCGCTCACGTCGAGTACGAGACGGAAGCGCGTCACTACGCGCACGTCGACTGCCCGGGCCATGCCGACTACATCAAGAACATGATCACGGGAGCCGCCCAGATGGACGGCGCCATCCTGGTCGTGTCTGCTGCAGACGGTCCCATGCCCCAGACGCGTGAGCACATCCTGCTCGCCAACCAGGTCGGCGTGCCGTACATCGTGGTGTTCCTGAACAAGGAAGACATGGTTGACGACGAGGAGCTCATCGAGCTCGTCGAGATGGAAGTGCGCGAGCTGCTCGACAAGTACGACTTCCCGGGCGACGACACCCCGATCATCAAGGGTTCGGCGCTCAAGGCGCTCGAGGAGCCTGCTGGCCCGTGGGGCGACAAGATCGTCGAGCTCATGAACGCCGTGGACAGCTACGTCCCCGAGCCCGTTCGTGACATCGAGAAGGACTTCCTCATGCCCGTCGAGGACGTGTTCACGATCACCGGTCGTGGCACCGTCGTCACCGGTCGCATCGAGCGAGGCGTGCTCAACGTCAACGACGAAGTCGAGATCCTCGGCCTCGTCGAGAAGCCCACCAAGACGGTCTGCACCGGCGTCGAGATGTTCCGCAAGCTGCTCGACAGCGGCCAGGCGGGCGACAACATCGGCGCACTGCTCCGTGGCGTGAAGCGCGAAGACGTGCAGCGTGGACAGGTCCTGGCCAAGCCGGGCTCCATCCACCCGCACACGCAGTTCACCGCTGAGGTCTACGTGCTGTCCAAGGAGGAGGGTGGTCGCCACTCTCCGTTCCAGGACAACTACCGACCGCAGTTCTACTTCCGCACGACGGACGTGACCGGCATCGTGAAGCTCCCCGAGGGCACCGCGATGGTCATGCCGGGCGACAACGTCAAGATCGACGTCGAGCTCATCCAGCCGATCGCGATGGACGAGGGTCTCCGCTTCGCCATCCGCGAAGGCGGACGCACCGTCGGCGCAGGCGTGGTCACCTCGATCACCAAGTAAGTCAGTACGTAGTCGTCGTTGGAGGTGCCGGCCCGCCCGGCCGGCACCTCCAGCAGGCTGCTTTCGCTCCACCGCCCCAAGAAGGACAGGGAACACCGAATGGCTCAGCAGAACATCCGCATCAGGCTCAAGGGTTACGAGCACACGCAGCTCGACCGAAGCGCCGCTTCGATCGTCGAGACCGCGACTCGCACCGGTGCCGAAGTGGTCGGTCCCGTGCCGCTGCCGACGGAGCGCAACATCTACTGCGTCATCCGCTCCCCGTTCGTCAACAAGGACTCGCGCGAGCACTTCGAGATCCGCACGCACAAGCGCCTGATCGACATCAAGAAGCCCACCCCGAAGACGGTCGATTCGCTCATGCGCCTCGACCTCCCGGCGGGCATCGACATCGAGATCAAGCTCTAGCACAGCACCACACCGTTCGTTCGAACGGCGCTCTGGTCGGAGCTGGACGAAGTTCCAGCACGGACGTCACGCAGTACGTGACCCGCACCATCGCCGCAACCCAAGGAAGTCCCCAAACATGGCTATCGGCATCATCGCCAAGAAGATCGGGATGACGCGCGTCTTCAACGAAGACGGCAGCGTGACCCCGGTCACCGTCCTCCAGGCCGGACCCTGCCCCGTCGTGGCGGTCCGCACCCAGGACAAGGACGGCTACGTCGCCGCGCAGATCGCGTGGGAGGCAGTGGCCGACCGCAAGCTCTCCAAGGCTGAACTCGGCCACCTCAAGTCGTCCGGTGTCGACGGCGGTTACCGCCGCCTCGTCGAGATCCGCGACTTCACCGACGTCGCCGCTGGCGACGAGGTCACCGTCGGTCGCTTCGAGCCCGGCCTGAAGATCAAGGTCCGTGGCGTCAGCCAGGGCAAGGGCTTCGCCGGCACGATCAAGCGCCACAACTTCCACCGAGGACCGATGTCCCACGGCTCGCACAACAAGCGTGCGCCGGGCTCGATCGGTGCCTCCGCCTGGCCGTCGAAGGTCATCAAGGGCCAGAAGATGCCGGGTCGCATGGGTGGCAAGCACATCACCCAGCTCGGCCTGCAGGTCGTCAAGGTCGACGAGGAGAAGAATCTGCTTCTCGTCAAGGGCTCCGTGCCCGGCCACAAGAACGGATTCGTCGTGGTGGTGAGCTCCTGATGGCTGCTTCTCTCTCAGCTCCCAAGCTCGGTGCCGCTGGCACCGTCGACCTCCAGGGGGACGCGTTCGCGGCCGACTGGAACGAGCATCTCGTGTGGCACGTCGTTCGTAACGAGCTGCTCTGGCGACGCCAGGGCACGCACTCGACGAAGACGCGCGGCATGGTCAAGGGCGGCGGCGCCAAGCCGTGGCGCCAGAAGGGCACCGGCCGTGCACGCCAGGGCACCACGCGTGCTCCGCAGTGGCGCTCGGGTGGCGTGGTCTTCGGACCCTCGCCCCGCCAGTACGGCGGCAAGGTGAACAAGAAGGAGCGCGTCAAGGCACTGCACGCAGCGCTGACGCTCCACGCCAATCGTGGCTCGTTCGCCGTGCTCCCCGACGATTCGTTCGCCGATGCGCCCAGCACCAAGGCCGCAGCCGCGCTGCGCACCGGTTGGGACTTCGCCTACGCCGCAAAGAAGCTCACGGTCATCTGCACGATCGAGCAGGAGAACGTCTGGAAGAGCTTCCGCAACCTGGAGGACGTCATCGTGGTCGCATCGAGCGACATCGACGTCGCCGACGTGCTGTGGGGCCGCGGCCTCGTCGTCACCGAAGCCGTCCTCGCACAGCTGGAAGGACAGGACTGATGGATCTCCGAGACGTCATCCTCGCACCCGTGCAGAGCGAACAGTCGTACGCCGGGCTCGAGTACAACCGCTACGTGTTCAAGGTGCACTCTGCCTCCACCAAGGAGCAGATCCGCCAGGCCGTAGAGCTCATCAACCCGGGCGTCACCGTCACGAGCGTCAACACCTCGACGGTGAAGCCGAAGCCGAAGCGCCGCGGTCAGTTCGTGGGCGTGAAGGCCGGTTACAAGCGTGCTGTCGTGAAGCTCAAGGCTGGCGACACCATCCAGATCTTCGAGGGGGTGCACTAGCATGCCGACTAAGAAGTTTCGACCAACATCGCCGGGTCGGCGATTCATGGAGATCAGCGACTTCGCTGATGTCACGCAGGGCAACGAGCCCGAGAAGAGCCTGACCCGCGGCATCCACAAGACCGGTGGCCGCAACAACAACGGCCGCATCACCACGCGTCATCGTGGTGGCGGTCACAAGCGCCGCTACCGCACGATCGACTTCAAGCGTCGCAAGGACGCCGTGCCGGCCAAGGTCCACTCCATCGAGTACGACCCCAACCGCACCGCGCGCATCGCCCTCCTGCACTACGCAGACGGTGAGAAGCGCTACATCCTGGCGCCGCAGCGCCTCGAGGTCGGCCAGTTCGTCGTGAGTGGTACCGAAGCCGACATCAAGCCCGGCAACGCGCTGCCCTTCACGCATATCCCGGTCGGTACCGTGGTGCACGCCGTCGAGCTGCAGCCCGGCAAGGGTGCACAGATGGCGCGCAGCGCCGGCACGTCGATCCAGTTCGTGGGCAAGGACGGCGACTTCGCCACCCTGCGCCTGCCGAGTGGCGAGATGCGCCGCGTGCGGCTCGAATGCCGCGCGACGATCGGTTCGGTCGGCAACGCGGAGCACCAGAACATCAAGGGTGGCAAGGCGGGACGTACCCGCTGGCTCGGTCGTCGCCCGAAGGTGCGTGGTGTCGTCATGAACCCCGTCGACCATCCGCATGGTGGTGGCGAGGGCAAGACGTCCGGCGGTCGTAACCCGGTCACCCCCTGGGGTGTGCCGACGCGCGGTTACCGCACGCGAAACACGAAGAAGTCGTCGTCCAAGCTCATCGTCCGAGGACGTAAGCGCGGCAAGGGCAACAGGTAGGTAGAGCATGGGACGCAGCAGTCACAAGGGTCCGTTCGTCGAGGAGCGCCTCATCGGTCGCATCCGCAAGATGAACGAAGAAGGCACGAAGCGCATGGTGCGCACGTGGTCACGCTCGAGCACGGTGTTCCCCGACATGGTCGGACACACCATCGCAGTGCACGACGGTCGCAAGCATGTCCCGGTGTTCGTCACCGAGGCCATGGTCGGCCACAAGCTCGGCGAGTTCGCGCCTACGCGCTACTTCCGGGGCCACGAGGCGGACAAGGGCAAGAAGCGCTGATCGCGCTTCATGACTAGGTAACAGAGATGACCGCAGAGAACAGCACGGAGGAGAAGGCAGCCACGGCCGCCACGACTCCCGAAGAGAAGAAGAAGGCAGCTCGCGCCGAGCAGTCCGCGTCCGGCGAGAGCCGACCGGTCCGCGCCGTCGCGAAGTACCTCCGCTTCAGCGCACAGAAGGGCCGGCTCGTCGTGGATCAGATCCGCGGCAAGAAGGTGCTCGAAGCAGCAACGGCGCTCGCGTTCAGCGACCGCAATGCAGCGCGCGAAGTGATGAAGGTGCTCAAGAGCGCCGTCGCCAACGCTGAGAACAACCACGGCCTGCGCGCCGACGAGCTGTACGTGAGTGCGGCCTTCGTCGACGAGGGCCCGACGTTCAAGCGCTGGAAGCCGCGTGCACGTGGTCGCGTCGACCGCATCAACAAGCGCACCTGCCACATCACGGTGATCGTCGACAACGATCCCGCGGAGCTGCTCGCCGGCCGCACCAACAAGACCCCGAACAGCCGCGCCGACCGCGTTGCTGGCTCGAAGGCCGCAGCTACGAAGACGGAGACCAAGGCTCCTGCCAAGAAGGCAGCAGCGAAGGCCCCCGCCAAGAAGCCCGCAGCCACGAAGAAGCCGGCAGCCGAGACCAAGCCCAAGGATGCCGACGTCGACACGACGGCAACCGAGGACGCAGCGGTGACCGAAGCAACAGCAATCGAGACGGCAGCTGACGACGCTGCGAAGGGCGATGCCTGATGGGACAGAAGATTCATCCTGGCGGCTTGCGAGTCGGCATCATTCACGACTGGCGATCCAACTGGTTCACCGAGCGTGACTTCAGCGACTACCTCATCGAGGACGTCAACATCCGCCGGCACATCAACGGCAAGCTGGCTCATGCGGGCATCAGTGACATCCTGATCCGCAAGGACAAGCAGAAGGTCACGGTCGACATCTACACCGCTCGACCGGGCATCGTGATCGGCAAGTCCGGCTCGGAAGTCGACG
>JAOPYW010000342.1 GCA_025964405.1 Thermoleophilia bacterium
GCCGTGCACCTGTTCGGTCCGCTGGCCCTCGCGCTCGTGATGGTGCCTCTGCTCATGACCCAATACTTCCACGGGCTCTACCACGGCAAGGTCCAGTTGACCGACGAACTCGCGGAGAAAGCGCAGATCCTCGCGCGGACGAACCTGCAGTTCGCGGCGGCCATGGTGAAGGCACTCGACCAGCGGGACGCGTACACCGCCGGACATTCCGCGGCGGTCGCGGTCTACACCCGCGACATTGCGCGCGAGATGGGGTTCGACCCCGAGACGGTGCGCCTCGCCCACCTCGCGGGCCTGCTCCACGACATCGGCAAGATCGGCGTTCCCGGCCGTGTGCTCAACAAGACCGCACCCCTCGACGACGAGGAGTACGAGATCATGAAGTCGCACGCCGCGATGGGCGCCGAGATCCTCGGCGAGGTCGACCTCTACTCCGACATCGCCATCCTCGTGCGCTACCACCACGAGCGGATCGACGGCAAGGGGTACCCCGAGCGCCTCGAGGGCGAGCAGATTCCCGCGATCAGCCGCATGATCTCGGTGGCCGATACCTACTCCGCGATGACGACCGACCGCCCCTACCGCGAGGGCATGCCCACCGAGAAGGCGATGTCGATCCTCGCCGAGTGTCGCGGCACGCAGCTCGACACCGACTTCACGAACGCCTTCCTGCGGATCCTCATCGTCGCCGACACCGAGTACCAACGCGGCAAGCAGACCGACTTCGAGGTCGAGGTCGCCAAGCACCAGGCGCTCAGCCACGTCGAGGCCGAATCGGTTCGCCTCGACGCACCGGCCCCCGCTGGGCCCATGGCTCCGGCCGCTCCGGACGTACCCGTCATCGCCGCCGAGACCCCCACGGGCGAGGTCATCGAGATCCCGCTCGAGCGCGAGGCCGCCTAGGCCAGCTGCGGTGCCGCGTGCGGCCCGTTGCGCGCGACGGGCGTGTCGAAGTCGATCGAGGTTCGTACCATGTCGGCATGAACCTCACCGCTGCCCCGCTCGCAAACCCCGCCGCCTACGACAAGTTCCTCGGAAAGCGCCTCGTGCACGCCGATTTCACGCCGCAGGAACTCAAGGACGTGAAGGGTGTTGGTGAGCGCATCGCTCCCAACGGCTTCTCGACGTTGGGTGAGGCACTCGAGGCTGCGCGTTCGACGATCGACGCTTCCAACGCGACGAGCGCCTCGCCTACGGCCTTCCACCACGGTGCTGCGATCGTGAAGAACGACGCGGAGTACGGCATCGTCTGGCTGAACTCGGCACTCCTGCTCGTGCACCCGTCAACGGGCGGCGTGGTCGGTCGGCCCGACTTCCACTGGTACGACCCGAGCGTCGTCGGTGCCGTGCGTGGCGATGGCAAGGTCATGGAGAACGCTGGCAAGGTCCACTTCTGGAACTGAAGTTCCGAGCCCTTCGAAGCGGGACGCTCAGTCGATCGGGGCGTCGTTGGCCTCGGCCGCGGCGAATCCATCGTTGATGTCGGGCACCGTGGCGACGTAGTCGCCCGGCGTCGCCCAGTACTCGAACCAGCGGCGCACGGTCGAGTTGAACCAGCGCGGCTCGACGGCCTCGAGTGACACGTGGGCACCCTCGTCATGCACGATCACGTGGACGTTCGGGTTCTCAGCCGCCGCGTCGCGCAGGTCGTAGGCGTGCTGCACGGGGATGAGGAAGTCATCGCGTGCGTGCAGCGCGAGCACCGGGGTCTCGATCTCGCGTGCGAAGTCGCGCGCGCTCGCCTGTCGGGCGTACTGCTCGTAGGTGATGCCGTAGAACGGCAACGAGACCTCGTGCACGAGATCCCTGAACGTGCGGATCTCCGGGCGTAGTCCCTGCACGCGCACGGTGCCGCGCACCGTCGCCTGGAACAGCTGCCACAAGCCGAACAACGGGTCGCGCCAACGGGGCTTGGTCGAGATCTCGTCGAGCGCCACGCCGAGGTCGGTCGGCGCACTCACCGCGATGACCCCGCCGTCGAGCGGGTGGTCGTCGGCGACCGACGAATGTCGCGCGGCGTTGAGCACGGTCGATCCGCCGAGCGAATAACCAAGGGCGCCGACGCTCGTGACGAGATGCGATTCGCGCAGCGCTCGCGCGACCTCGACGACGTCACGACCTTCATGGAATCCAGCCGAGGAGGGCGCCTCACTCGTCCATGCCGTCTGCCCCCACCCGCGCAGGTCGAGCGTCACGACGTGGAAACCCCACTGCTCGAAGGCGCGCCGCGCGACCTGGATGATGAGGTCGAAGTTCTTCGTCATGAGGAGGCCGTGGCAGATGATGATCGCCGGGCCGGGGTGGTCGTGCATCGCGACCATGCCGGCGACCTGCTCGCCGTCGGCCCCGGTGAACAGCCGCTGCCGGAAGGTCGCCGGATACCGGTGCATCGCGCCTGCGTGCGGGAACGGGCTGAGCAGCGCCCCGATCGCATCCGAGCCGTTGTCGCGGAAGAAGGCCGTGTTCGTGCTCATCCTCCTGGGCTCGTACGGGAACGCCTCCACCGTCGCGGCGATGTCGGCCACGCTCCGCCGGTCGCCTGTAGGCATGCCCGCCGGTCGCTCGAAGATCGGACGCCGCTCGAGCTCGCTCGCCCGATCGGCCGACAGCCGGGCCGCGATCGAACGGATGCCGTCGATGGCGAGGAAGAGCGCGAACACCGGGAAGAAGAGCGCCGCCAGCCAGGTACGCCGCGCGCGGGTGGCCGTGCGCGCTGCGTTGATGCGGGCCGCGCGGACGCTGGAAGGAGCGGATCGGCGCCGCCGACGGACCGGCTCGCCGGCCGCGGCGTGATCAGGGACCAGCGTCAGTCGAACGGGCGCGTCGTCGGGTGCTTCGTGGTCGAGGAGATCTGCCATGGGCTCGGCAGGTACCCGGTCGCCCCGTGGATTACGCGTCGGAGGGCGTCGCGCGGAGCCCGCCGAGGACGAGTTCGACCACGGCGCGTTCGGCCTCGGCGACGTCGGCATCGGCATCGGGAAGGGTGCCGAACACCCACGCGGTCAGCACTTCGTCGATCGCTCCCCAGAAGACGTACGAGACGAGCCGCGCTGGGATGTCGGCCCGGAACTCGCCCGAGGCCTGGCCCGCCGCGATGATGCGCTCGATGATGTTGAAGGCATCGGCGATCTCGTCGACCTGTGCGCGCAGGCCCCCGGAGCGGGTGACCTCGAGGATGACGACGCGCACCAGCTCGGGTGACATGCGGTAGGAGCCGAGCAGCAGGCGCACCACGCCGGCGAGCTGGTCGGCGGCGACGGTGCTGCCTTCCTCGATCGACCGCAGGCCCTGTTCGATGTGCCCCCAGGTGCGCCGGAAGATATCCTGCAGCAGCTGGTCCTTGCCCTTGAAGTAGTGGTACACGAGGCCATGCGCGACGCCCGCCTCTGCGGCGATGTCACTCACCCGGGTGTCGTGGTAGCCCTTCGCGGCGAACACCACGACAGCGGCCTCGCGGATGCGTCGACGGCGCGACGGACCGCTCTCCTCGCCGATCTTCGGCCGGCCCGGACGCCCACGCGTCGCGCCAGCGGGGGCCGCGGCGTTCGACTCGTGCACGTCTTCGGGAGCATCAGGCATGGGGGGAGGCTACCAACCCCGCCCGACCCCGCCTACGCCGCGAATGCGGCGAGCGTGCGCGACAGCACCAACCCTGCGATCGACAACACCAGCATGACCGCGTAGCGCCGCGATTCTCCGACCTTGAACATCGTCCCGTCCCGTTCGTCCCATCGATCTCCCGCGACCCTCCAGTGCACGGGGCAGGCGAGTGGCCTGCGTGTCGACACTACGAAGGAGCGGGGTCCGGGCGCGAGGATTTGCAGGGCGTGATGGCCGCCCGTGCCACGGTCATGCCGCTCGCGGCCACGCGCGGCTCTGGGGAGCTGACTCAGTCGGTCTCGCCGAGCATGCGATAGAGGTCGGGGCGTCGGTGCTCGAGTGCGGGGATCGCGGCGCGCACGCGATCGATCGAGGCGAGGTCGAGGTCGGCGACGATCACGCCCTCACCGTCAGGCGCAGTGGCGAGCACTGTGCCCCACGGGTCGATGATCATCGATCGCCCGTACGAGACCTTGCCCCCGCCGTGGTCGCCGAAGACGTTGGGCGCCACCACGAAGCACTGGTTCTCGATGGCTCGCGCGCGCAGGAGCGGCTCCCAGTGGTCACGCCCGGTGCGTTCCGTGAACGCGGCCGGCACGAACAGCACGCGGGCGCCGCGCAGTGCGAGGAGGCGGTAGAGCTCGGGGAACCGGAGGTCGTAGCAGACGGTCAGGCCGACCGTCAGGCCGTCGATCGCGGCGGTGACGACCTCGTCGCCGGGACGCGAGGCGTCGCTCTCGCGGTAGCTGACCCCGCCGACGTCGACGTCGAACATGTGCGACTTGGCATACCACGCGTGCTGGCGTCCGTCGGGACCGACGAGCACGCTCAGGTTGCGGAGGCGCGCTTCCTTCGGGTCGCGGGTGATGACGCTGCCCGCCAGGATCCAGACATCCAGTTCGCGTGCCCAGCCCGCGACCTTGGTGAGGGTCGGACCGTCGGCCGGTTCGGCGTTGGCATGGAGCACGTCGGCGTCGCCGATGGCGGACCACTTCTCGGGGAGAGCGATGACACGGGCGCCGCGCGCGGCGGCTGCGCGGACGAGCTGCTCCGCGCGTGCGACGTTGCCCGCCTTGTCGTGGTCAGCCGCGAGCTGGACGCACGCGACGCGGAGCAGGTCGCTCATCGAGGCGTCGTGAAGACCGACCGCGGATCGAGCTGGTCGGCGACGTTGAGGCTGATCGAGCGCGCCGTGCGGATCTGCGCGAGGACGTCGTTGCGGTAGAGCGGCCAGGTGGTGGCGAAATCCTTGGAGTCGAAGCGATCGCTCGCGTCGTTGATGTTCGCGCCGGCCTTGTTGATCAGCGGCAGGAAGGAATCGTTCTCCTTCGAGTCGTCGGCGGTGATCGCGTCGGTCGCCTGCGTGTAGATGTCGAAGGTGGAGCGCAGGTCGCTCGCGTACCCGAGCACGCGGTTGGGATCGGCGAAGTTGCGGGTGATGCCCTCCTCGATGAGCTTCAGGAGGTCGACCGTGCTGCGCATCGCGGCCGCCGCGGCCGGATTGGTCCAGGTCGTGGTCTGGTCGACGCGATTCGCCGGAGCGGCAGCGGCACCGCTGGTCGTCGACACGGCACGCGTTCGGGAGGTGGTCGCGGAGAGGTTCATGCGGGCACGCTACGACGTTCGGTCGTGGAACGGGAGGGCGGCGGAAGCGGGCAGGCCCCTCGAGCCGGGGGCGCGGCCGGGCGCGGCCACCTTCTGGTACGGTTGCTGCGTGGAAGACGCCCCACTCATCGAAACGAGCGGCCCCCTGTTCGAGCGCGTCAAGGCGGGCATCGAGCAGATCCGCCCGCACATCCAGGCGGATGGCGGCGACGTGCAGCTCGTCGAGGTCGAGGACGAATCGATCGCGATCGTGGAGCTGTTCGGCAAGTGCGTCGGGTGCCCGATGAGCGAGATCACGGTCCGCCACGGTATCGAGGCCACCCTGCGCGTGCTCGTGCCCGAGATCATGGGCGTGGACGTGGTCAGCGATCGCGCCCTCCCCCAGCGGGACTTCAAGGACGTGCTCGCGAGCGCGACCTTCAAGCCCCTCTGACCCCTCCACGAGCGATCTCGACGATTAACCCGAAGTCGGGGTTTCTTCGGCGCGCGGATTCGGTAGTATCGAATCTCGTCACGGGCTGTGGCGCAGCCTGGTAGCGCGCTCCGTTCGGGTCGGAGAGGTCCGGAGTTCGAATCTCCGCAGCCCGATGTACGTGACGCAGGGTCGGCTCTTCGGAGCCGACCCTGTCTTTTCTTCCGGCCCCACGGCGCGAGCCATCCGAAGACGCGAGGGGCCGATCCGCTGGACCGGCCCCTCGAGAAACACGCTGCGCGAGATGCGTCAGTGGGCGACGGCCTTGGCCGCACGCTTGCGAACGAGCGTCAGGGTGCGATCGACCGCGCGCGTCGCGCCGATGATCGCGGGCAGCTCACCATGGCGCTCCTCCAGCGCACGACGCACCTGTTCGACGGCGCGCGCTCCGGCGCCGTCGAGGAACTCCAGGCCTGCGAGGTCGAGTGAGACGACGCGATGTGGAATGGTCGCGACCTGTTCGACGAACTGGTCGACGTCACTGAAATCAAGCTCGCCGGCCACTTCGAGCACTGCGTGCTCGAGTGGACCGCGTACCACGATGCGTGCGAGGCCGACGTGCAGTGTCCGCATGGACCGTGCTCGTCCGTCCCCGAGTCGCATGCTGCGTCCCGTAATACCCCACATGGAGGCTCCCCTTCTCCCCGAATTCGCGGTGACCATCTCCCCAGACGCCGACCGCAACGAGGGCAGTCTCGCAGGTCGGGAAGCTGGTCGCAAGACGCAACATTCGGATTCAAGAGGATCCTCCGCCTGAAGCGGGGTGGGGCGGGACGACGTCGCACCGATCACGTCACGACGAGCTGCCGATCGTCGCTGGTCGTCGCGAACGGGTCGTCGCTGTCAATCGACGTGGCTGCGTCGATCGCGCCTGACGCATCCTCTGCTGAAGCAGTGTCGGCAGCGCGCGGGCGTGAACCGATCAGGTCGACCCGGTGCGCGATGACCTCGACCTTGCTGCGGCGCCCGTCGTCGGTCTCCCACGTCGAGTGGTGCATGCGTCCCTCGACCGCCACGCGGCGGCCGAGCGCGAGGTACTCCTTGCAGATCTCCGCCTGGCGCTCCCACGCGACCACGGTGAAGAAGTCGGCCTGCTCGCCTCCGGCCCGGTTCACGGCGATGCGGAACGTGCAGACCGCGCGACCTCCGGCCGTCTGCCGCAGCTCGGGTTCGCTCGCCAGGTTGCCTACCAGTGCCACGATGTTCATGTGCTGCCTTTCGTCGGTGTTGGAACGTGTGTCGACATGCTCCGGCCCGCCGGCGCACGGGATGCGCGCGCTTCGTGCCACACCTGTGCCGCCTTCGTCACGCCGCGCGTGCATGTAGCGACGCCGCCCCGGGTACCGGCCCCGCATGCCAGCTTCCGCGCACGACATCCTCGACTGGGCCGACACCCTGCTCGACGCCCACGCCTTCCAGGACTACTGCCCGATCGGGCTCCAGGTCGCGGGACGCACCGAGACCGTGGAGGTCGTCGCGACGGCGGTGAGCTGCACGCGTGACGTCTTCGAACGGGCCGCGGCCGCCGGCGCACAGCTCCTCATGACGCATCACGGGCTGTTCTGGAAGGGCACGTCGCAGGTCATCGACCCGATCATGCGCGAGCGCCTCGGCGTGCTCTTCGAACACGGCATCACGCTCGCCGGCTACCACCTGCCGCTCGACGCCCACCCTGCGATCGGCAACAACGCGCTCATCGCCGACGCACTCGGCCTCGCGCGCACGCAGCTCCCCTTCGCGGTGCACGGCGGTCGCTCGATCGGGCTCGTCGGCGAGCTGTCGGCGCCGGTCGGGCTCGACACGTTCGTGGCGCAGGTCGGCGAGCTCACGGGTGGGCGCACGCCCCTCGTGCTCGGTGGTGGCGCCGACACGCAGGTCACGCGGGTCGCGGTCTGTTCGGGCGGCGCGGCCGCCGACATCGCCGACGCGGCGGCGCTCGGGTGCGACGCGTTCATCACCGGTGAACCGCGCGAGGATTCGCTCGCCTTCGCGCGTGAACTCGGCATCGTGCTCGTGGCTGCGGGCCACCACGCGACGGAGACGTTCGGCATTCGCGCACTCGGCGAGGCGGCCGCCGCGGAGTTCGGGGTGTCACACACCTTCCTCGACGTGGACAATCCCGTCTGACTCGCGATTACATCGACTTTGCGCGGGGTACTCGACCGGGTGGTGGGCATTCGCCCGCTCCAGCTTTCGCGAAGTGAGGATCCACGTGGCTCAGACACTCCATGCGATGTTCGTCGAATCGGCGCGCTCACACGGCTCCAAGACGGCTTTCCTGCAGCGAGCCCACGGCGCCACGACGTGGGATGCGACGACCTACGCCGAAGCGCTCGCGCGGGTCGAGGCGATCGGCGCCGGGCTCATCGAACTGGGTGTCGGGCCGGAGGGCCGCGTGTCGATCCTCGCGGCGTCGCGCATGGAGTGGACGCTCGCCGACTACGCCATCCTCGGCGCAGGCGCGACGGTCGTGCCGATCTACCAGACCAACTCGCCGAGCGAGTGTTCGTACGTGCTCGAGGACAGCGACGCGACGATCGTGTTCGTCGAGGATGCGGGCCAGCTCGAGAAGGTGCGCGTCGAGCGTGCCGGGCTCCCCAAGCTGCAGCACGTGGTCGTGATGGATCCCACGGGTCTCGAGCTCGACGCCGATGCAGGCGAGCTCGCGTTGTCGGAGCTCGAGGAGCGCGGCGCGGCAGCAGGCTCCGCCGCATGGCACGACGCCGGTTCGTCGGCGACGCCCAGCACGATCGCGACGCTCATCTACACGAGCGGCACGACCGGCCCGCCCAAGGGCTGCATGCTCTCCCACAACAACTACATGACGATGACCACGCAGGGCGTCGACCCGGCGAACGGGCTGTTCCTCGAGAACGACCGCATGCTGCTCTTCCTGCCGCTCGCGCACACGTTCGCGCGGCTCGCGCAGTTCGCCGCGACCTCGACCGGGTCGGAGCTCGCCTACACCAGCATCGCCACGCTCATGGAGGACATGGCCGACGTGAAGCCGACGCTCGTGCCGTGCGTGCCGCGCGTCTTCGAGAAGGCGTACACCCGCGTGCTCGGGCAGTTCAACGAGGCCACGGGCGTGAAGAAGTCGCTCATCGACCGCGCCATGAAGGTGGGCGCACTCCGCGGCAAGTACATCTCGCACGGGCGCCGCGTGCCCCCGATCCTCGCGGCGCAGCACGCGCTGTTCCACAAGCTCGTGTTCTCGAAGATCCACGCACGGTTCGGCGGCAACATCCGGCTCTTCATCTCGGGAGGCGCGCCGCTCAGTCGCGAGGTCGCGGAGTTCTTCCTCGCGTGCGGCATCGTCATCGTCGAGGGCTACGGGCTGACCGAGTCGACG
>JAOPYW010000005.1 GCA_025964405.1 Thermoleophilia bacterium
GCCCCGGCGGGTGTTGCTGTCTTCGGGGGCGCGGGGCGTGAAGGCGCAACCGGGCGGGTAGCTCCCCGCCGATGCCTGACGCACTGAACCTCCCGCCCGACGCACCGCGCACACGCCGCGCACATCCGGTCGACGGTGCCGGCCGACCCGCGCCCGCCGGGGGATGGCTGCTCTTCGTCGTGTTCGTGGCGGGCGCCGCGCTCATGGCCTTCGAGATCGTGGGCAGCCGCCTGCTCGCACCCACGTTCGGCTCGTCGACCTACGTGTGGGGGTCGCTCATCTCGGTGTTCCTCGCCGCGCTCGCGAGCGGCTACTCCCTGGGCGGACGCCTCGCCGACCGCCGCCCGAACGCCGCCACCCTCGCCACGTTGCTCACCTGCGCGGCGATCCTCGTCGCCGCCACCGTGCTCCTGAGCGAGCCGCTCCAGGACTGGATCACCGACGTCAACCCGCGCGGCACCCGCAGCAACCCGCTCATCGCGAGCGTGCTCCTGTTCGGTCCGGCGAGCGTGCTCATCGGCATGGTCTCCCCGTTCGCCGTGCGCCTGCGCGCCCTCGACGTCGCCACGCTCGGCCGCACCGCCGGCTCGCTCTACGGCCTCTCCACCGCCGGCTCGATCGCCGGCACCATCGCGGCGTCGTTCTGGCTCGTGCAGCAGGCCGGCTCCGACGCCACCGTGTTGATCGTCGCGGGCGCGATCGCGGCCTGCGCCGTCATGGCCGCAGTGGGCGGACACGCACGCGCTCGCGCCGTCGGCTTCACCCTGTTCGGCGTGCTGGCCGTGCTCGTCGTGTGGGGCCTGGGGGCCGGCGGTGCCGACATCGGATCCAAGTTCTCCGGCGCGAGCAGCGACTACTCCCCCGTGTTCCACGCCGGCGGCTACCGCCCCGAGTTCCAGCCCGACCAGTCGGGCACCCTCCGCGCGCAGCAGGACAGCGGCTACCACCGCATCCGCGTCGTCGACTACGCCGCCGGCCAGTTCGGCGCGCGTCCCGTGCGCGTCATGCACTTCGACAACTCGTCGCAGGCGGCCGTGCCGCTCGTGAAGGGGAAGCCCGTCACCGCCGGCGTGCCCCGCTTCGGGTACCTGCGCGTCATCGACCTGCTGCCGGCGATCAGGCCTGAGGCACAGCGCGTGCTCCTGGTCGGGCTGGGGAGCGGTGCCGCGGCGATGCGCCTCGCCGAACTGCGACCCGACCTCGACATCGACGTCGTGGAGATCGACCCGGCCGTGGTGGCCGTCGCACGGAAGTGGTTCGGCTACCGCGACTCCTCCAACGGCAACCCGCGCATCACCACCCACGTCGGCGACGGCCGCACCTGGCTCGCGGCGCAGCCCGACAGCGCCGAGTTCGACGCGGTCTACATCGACGCCTACTTCGCGGATTCGATCCCGTTCCACCTGACCACCCGCGAGTTCCTCGAGCTCGTCCGCTCCCACCTCGCGCCCGACGGCATCGCCTCGGCCAACCTGATCGGCGCGGTCGAGGGCTCGCGCAGCGAACTGTTCCGCTCGATGCATCGCACCTGGTCGAAGGTCTTCAGCGACGTCGCCACGTATCCGGTTCCTGCCGAGGGCGGATCGCTCGACCTGTCGACCTTCACGAACATCGAGCTCATCGCGTCGGCCGATCGCGGGGTGCTGCCGCCCCGCGGCGGCGAGGCCTCGCTCGTGGAGGCGGCCGATCTCGACGTGCCCGCGTCGACGCTGCTCGACGCGAGCTTCACCCGCCTGATCGCCGCCCGCTACAGCCGCTCGATCAGCACATCGGGGGTGCCGGTGCTGACCGATGACCGCGCGCCGGTCGACTCGCTGCTGGCCGTCGACGGCATCTAGCGACGCTCGGCCACGCGCCGCGCACCGCTCCCCCGCAGGGTGGAACACCTTTCGTAGCGATCTGCTACCGTCTCGCCCGTCATGCGCGGAGTCAGGGACGGCCTCGCGCAGCTACGGGAAGGGAATCCCTACATGTCATTCATCAACCTCGATGCCGGTGCGCGCACCTACATCGCTTCGCTGAAGGTCGATCCGAACTTCTCGGCGATCACCGAGGCGACCTCACGCGCCGACCGCAAGAGCCTCGCCTACGCGGCGATGACCACTGCCGAGCAGGCCGTGCAGGAGACGCTCGTGCCGAAGCTCGAGTCGCTCAAGGCCGACGGCCTCGTGCAGAGCTGGGATTTCGCGACCGGCACCGGCGCGCTCATCCTCAACGTCGACGATTCGCGAGCGAAGGCCGCCTTCCAGGCGCTGCAGGGCGTGACCGAGCTCGGTCGCATCGTGCGCAACCAGGAGGTCGTGCTCGACGACGTCGTCGAGGGTGACGTCGCGGCTCCGAAGGCCGGCGACAAGACGGTGGAGTGGAACGTGGCGAAGGTCGGTGCGCAGGACGCATGGGCCGCCGGCGCCAACGGCACCGGCATCACGGTCGGCATCGTCGACACGGGCGCGAACGTGCAGCACGAGGCGCTCAAGTCGCACTTCCGCGGCACGCAGGCCGACGGCACCGTGACGAGCGACTACTCGTTCTTCGACGCGGTCAACGGCAAGAAGGACGCCTACGACGACCACAACCACGGCTCGCACGTGGCCGGCACCAGCGTCGGTGGCACCGAGGATCACCTGACCGGCGTCGCGCCCGGCGCGAAGTTCATCTCGGCCAAGGTCTTCACGGCCGGTGGTTCGGGTTCGACGGCGACGATCCTCAAGGGTCTCAGCTGGATGCTCGCGCCGACCAAGGCCGACGGCACGGGTGCCGATCCGACGAAGGCCCCTGACATCGTCTCCAACTCGTGGGGCAACTCGAACGGTGCCGACCTCGGCTACCTCAACGCGTGGAAGGCCTTCGAGGCCGCCGGCATCATCCCGGTGGTCGCGGCCGGCAACGCCGGTTCGCGTCCCGACACGATCGGCGCACCCGGTTCGTACGGCGAGTCGATCACCGTCGGCGCGACCGACATCAACGACAAGGTCGCCTCGTTCTCGAGCCGTGGCCCGTCGAAGGTGAAGGACAAGGACGGCAACCTCATCCCGAAGCCCGACATCTCGGCTCCGGGCGTGGACGTCATCTCCGCCGGCAAGACCGCCAACTCGTACGTCAAGATGAGCGGCACGTCGATGGCCACCCCGGCCGTCGCGGGCCTCATCGCCGTCGTGCTGAGCAAGTACCCGAACCTGAGCGCCGAGCAGGTCCGCACGGTGCTGGCCCAGAGCGCGGTCGACGTGGATGCCCCCGGCTTCGACGTCAACACCGGCTGGGGCCGCGTGTCGGCACCGGCCGCGGTCGCGAAGGCTGACGAGCTCTTCGGCTCGAAGAAGCCCGCGCCCACGCCGCCCACGAAGGTGCTCGCGTTCGCCTGATCGGCGCACGACACACCACGTGCAGTTCCATGCGGGGCGCTTCCTTCGGGAGGCGCCCCGTGTGCGTCGCGGCGAGGAATCGGTGACATGATCGGCCCAGCTCGCATGGAGGAGCGTGGAGCCTGATCCGACATCGACCGACGCGCAGCTGCTGCGCACCGCCCGCCGCGACCCGCGGGCCTTCGATGCGATCTACGTCCGTCATGCTGGGGAGCTGCATTCCTGGTTGGTGCGTCAGGTCGGCGACGACGCTGTCGCGCTCGACCTCACCGCCGAGACGTTTGCCCAAGCGTGGCGACATCGCCGCCGGTTCCGGGCCCCCGCAGACGGCAGCGCCGGCGCATGGCTCCACGGCATCGCCCGCAACCTCTTCCGCACCTGGTCACACCACCAACGGGTCGAGTCGGGTGCGCGCCAGCGGCTCGGGATGCAGGTCGAGGGCGTGGGCGGCAGCGTCGACTCCGACGAGGCGCTCGACCAGCTCGACGCCGCGCGCGTCGGACCGATTGCGCTCGAGCGCCTGCGCGATCTGCCCGCCGACCAGCGCGCAGCCGTGACCCTGCGCGTGTTGGACGAGCTCTCCTACGACGAGATCGCCGCGCGCCTCGAGTGTTCGGCCGCCACCGCACGCATGCGCGTGCACCGCGGGCTGCGCTCGCTCAATGCCACGCTGGAGGGAATCGCACATGACTGACACCCTGCTCACACCCGAGCTGCTCGCGCTGCGCCGCGACCTGTTCGCCGCAACCACCCGCGACGTCGAGCAGCGGCGCCTGCGGCACCATCCCGTGCGAGCCATCGCACTGGCGCTCGTCGCGATCGTCGCCGTGAGCGGCGTGGCGATGGCGGCCAGCCCGCAGTTCACGCGCACGGTGACCGACGCTGGGGCGGCGCCGCTCCGATCGCTCGGCATCTTCGAGCGCGATGCCCGACCCGCACGCGATGGAGACGCGCGCGAGCCCGAGCTGTCGCAGGAGGCGGCGCGGCGGTTCGCGGAGTTGCTGCCCGCGCGGGGTCGGGTGCCTGGCGCGCAGTACCCCGGCGCGTTCGTCACGGGCAAGGGGCGGCTCGCCGTGTCCCTGCGGGCCGAAGGGTACGAGGTCGAGCTGTACGTGACGCTCACCGACTTGGGTCAGGCTTGTACCACCGGGGTGCTCGTCGCAGGCGGAAACGGGGTCACTGGCACGGGCGGGTGCATCCAGGCGCTCGACCCGTCGTGGCCCGTCGCCACGCAGGGCCTCAATTCGGCGCAGCGACGCCAGGCGCTCGTCGGCGTCGTGTCGGACGACGTTCGTGCGGTGCGCTTCGAGACCACGCTCGGCATGGAGCAGGCGGTGATGGGTGACAACGCGTTCGCCTACCTGGCGCCCGACGAGGAGCATCCACCGATCGCGCAGGAGGTGGAACTGCGAAACGGCACCGTCCTGCGGCGCACCACGCCCGGCTTCGCGCAGGGCCGCGATCAGGCCCGCGCGTGGATGTCGTGTCGGGACGCGGCACCACACGACGCGAAGCGCAACGTGTCAGCGGCCGACACCACGGCGTGCTTCGAACGGTCCGCGAACGCGTATCCGCCGCTGGAGCAGGGGCCCGTCACCGTCGTTGCCGGGTGACCCGTGGCCCGGGCACGGCCCGAAGGCGGCCAGTCGGTAGCTGAGTGCTACCAACTCGACGGCCAGTCGGTAGGATTTGCAGACCGTCTGGAGGCGGTCCATTGCCATGGAGGGCGATGGTCACACACCAAGGAGGGTGGGAAACCATGCTTGATTCACTCGTCATCGGCGATTACGCCAGCAGCCACGCGGGCGTGCGCACGTACATCGCCCAGCTCGACAGCACCGCGAAGCTCGACTCGCTCGTCGCGATGGACCGCGGGGGCGAGCGCAAGGTCGCGGTCGTCAACGAGCTCCTGCGCGCGAACACCGAGTCGATGACCGGCGTGGCGCCGGCCCTCGACGCACTCAAGGCCCAGGGCCTCATCGAGTCGTACGAGGTCAGCCCGCTCTCCAACAGCGTCATCTACGACGTGCCGGAAGCTCGCGCCGCCGAGGCCTGGAAGGCGATCAACCAGGTCGAGGGCATCGCCAACGTCATCCGCAACCGCGAGGTGCACCTCGACCCGATCGAGGACGCCAAGGTCGGCGCCGCGAGCGTGACCGAGTTCCCGACCGGCAACGAGTGGAACGTCGAGAAGGTCAAGGCTCCCGAGGTCTGGGCGCAGGGCTTCGACGGCACCGGCATCACGGTCGGCATCGTCGACACGGGCTCCGATGTCAGCCATCCGCTGCTCCACGACAAGTACCGCGGCACCAACGCCGACGGCACGCAGACCGACGACTACAACTTCCACGACGAGGTCAACAAGAAGACCGCGCCGTACGACGACAACAAGCACGGCACGCACGTGACCGGCACGGTGCTCGGCTCGACCGCGACCTACGACACCGGCATCGCGCCCGGCGCGAAGTTCATCACGTCGAAGATCCTCTCCGGGTCGGGCAGCGGCACCATGGCCGGCGTGCTCAAGGGCCTCGCGTGGATGCTCGCACCCACGAAGTCGGACGGCACCGCGCCTGACCCGACCAAGGCTCCCGACGTGATCTCCAACAGCTGGGGCTCCAACGACGGCAAGTCGACCGCGTTCTCGGCGCTGCTCAAGTCGTTCCTGGCCGCCGGCATCGAGCCGGTGTTCGCCGCCGGCAACGCCGGCCCGCGCGCCGGCAGCGTCGGCTCACCGGGCAGCGACCCGAGTGCGATCACGGTCGCGTCGACCGACAAGGACGACAAGGTCTCGTCGTTCTCGAGCCGCGGCCCGAGCCCGCTGCCCGCAGCGGACGGCTCCGACCACAAGCCCGACATCTCGGCACCGGGCCGCGACATCACGTCGTCGTTCCCGGGTGGCGGACTCGGTACCATCAGCGGCACCTCGATGGCCACCCCGGCCGTGTCGGGCGTGGTCACGCTGCTGCTGTCGAAGCACCGCGACCTCACGCACGAGGAGATCGTGAAGGCGATCACCTCCAGCGCGCGCGACATCGACGCACCGGGTTGGGACTACAACTCGGGCGCCGGCCTGATCGACGCGGCAGCGGCGCTCACGGCCGCCGACGCACTCGTCGCGGCACGCACCCCGGTGCCGCCGACGCCGCCGGTTCCGGTCAGCGCCTGAACCGGCATCGCGGTGCGCTCGTCGCGCCGTCGTGGAGATACTGAAGGGCCCCGCCGGTGTCGGCGGGGCCCTTCGTACGTTGGGACTGTCGGCGCGAAGGATGGAAGCGATCGCATACCGACCGACTGTCGCTGCCACTCGCTCGAGCTGGGGTGGGGTGGATTCGGGTGGGCTGCTCGGGCCAGTTGATCAGGAAGCGGGTGCCGTTGGGGTTGTCCTCAGGTGCAACTCACTTCGGCGGGGAAATCCCCGGAGCTTGAGCAGACTGGAGCGCCGTGCGCACATTGCAAAGCGCGATAGGATCGAGCGCGATGGACATTCAGCGCGACTACCCCGAAATTGCCGACGTCACGATCATCGGCGGCGGACCCTCCGGCCTGGCGGCGGCGTACTACGCCGGACACCGAGAGGCGACCGTGCGCATCATGGACACGCTGCCCGAGCTCGGTGGCCAGGTCATGGCGATGTATCCCGAGAAGCACGTCTACGACGTCGCCGGCCATCCGAAGATCAAGGCGAGCGAACTGATCCGCCTCCAGTGCGAGCAGGCACTGCAGTTCGATCCGGAGATCGTGCTCGAGGAGGATGCGACCGCGCTCGAGTACGTCGACGCCCCCGACGAGCCGAGCGGCCAGCTCATCCGCATCGTCGGCCTCGCGGGCCGCTCCTACCTGACCCGCACGATCATCGTCACGGCCGGCCACGGCGCGTTCGAGCCGCGCAAGCTGCCGATCGAGGGCATCGACGGCTGGAACCACCGCGGCCTCTCCTACCTGGTCAAGCGCACCGCCGACTTCGCGAACAAGAAGGTCGTGCTCGTCGGCGGCGGCGACTCCGCCCTCGACTGGACGCTCGGCCTGCACGACATCGCGGCCGCACCGCTCACGCTCGTGCACCGCCGCGACCGGTTCCGCGCACTCGAGGGCTCGGTCACGCAGATGCGCAACCTCGCCGCGCACGGCAAGGTGAACCTGATGGTGCCCTGCGAGGTCACGGCCATCCACGGCTCCGACCGCATCGAGGGCGTGACGATCACCAACGCCGACGACGGCGTCGAACACCACGAGGAGTGCGACGCACTCGTCACGCTGCTCGGCTTCAAGAGCGCGCTTGGGTCGATCGGTGACTGGCCGATCGAGTTCCACTCCAAGAAGCAGGTGCTCGTGAACCCAGCCACGATGGAGACGAGCATGCCGCTCGTGTTCGCTGCTGGCGACGTGGCCGGGTACGAGAACAAGATCACGCTCATCACCATCGGCATGGGTGAGGCCGCGATCGCCGCCAACCGCGCGATCACGGTCTTCCGCCCCGAGGCGAAGGCCCAGCCGAAGTACTCATCGGAGTGACACCATGACCGCATTCACCGGCACGCTGACCTGGGTCAGCCACGGCACCTTCCTCGTCGAGACGGGGAGCGGCATGCGCATCCTGGTCGACGGGTTCGTGGAGAACTCGCCCACCACCCCCGACTCGCTCAAGGGCGCGGGCCTCGGCGACCTCGACCACATCTTCGTGACCCACGGGCACGTCGACCACGTCGCCGACGTCGCCGCGCACCAGCAGCGCACCGGCGCGACCGTCTACGCGATCGTCGAGCTCGCGGGCTGGTTCGGCAACAACGGCATCGCCAGCGAGAAGCTCGTGGGCTTCAACAAGGGCGGCAGCATCGACCTCGGCGACGTGTGCGTGACGATGGTCGATGCCAAGCACAGCTCCTCGACCCCCGACGGCGCGTATGCAGGCGACCCCGCTGGCTTCGTCTTCGAGTTTGCCGACGGATACACGATCTACTTCTCGGGTGACACGACCGTGTTCAGCGACATGGCGATCATCGGTGAGCTCTACGAGCCCGACCTGGCCGTGCTCTCGATCGGCGACTTCTACACGATGGGTCCGCGCGAGGCCGCGAAGGCCGTCGAGCTGGTCGGCGCGCGTCACGTCATCGGCGGGCACTGGGGCACCTTCCCCGGCCTGACCGGCACGCCGACGAAGCTCGCCGAGCTGTTGGGCTCCACCGCGAAGGTGCACGAGCTGGCGCCGGGCGAGAGCTACCCGCCACGCCCCTAGGGCGTGACCCTCGCCGCACCGGGTAGGAGCGGGGGAGCGCTGCCATTTCGGCGTCACTCCGGCGACGAGGATGGTCATGAGCGAACACCAGAAGCAGATCGGGCGCAACGAGCACGACGCCCGGGCCAGCAACGAACTCGTGAGCGTCCAGGGCGAGCGCGCGGCCCTGTCGGGCGATTCGGAGCTTGCGGTGCTGTGCGAGTGTGGTGACGCCTCATGCCACAAGCCGCTGGTGATGACGGTCGACCAGTACGAGGAGATCCGCGCCGAGCCCGCGCAGTTCGCAGTGCTCGTCGGCCATGAGATGCCCACGGCCGAGGACGTCGTAGCGACGCGTGACGGGTACCTGATCGTCAGGAAGCATGGCGACGCGGGTGTCATCGCGAACGCCGGCGACCCGCGCAACCACCTCAAGACCTGCCGCGTCGTGCTGGTCGACGACATCCCGGAGATCAGGTTCCTGCTCAAGATGCTCCTGGCCGCCGAGCCGAGCTGCGAGGTCGTCGGTGAGGCGAGCAACGGCGCGGAAGCGATCGAGGTCGTCGACCGCACCCGCCCGGAGCTGGTCGTGCTCGACCTGGAGATGCCGGTCATGGACGGGTGGCACGCCCTCCCGCACCTGCGTCGAGTCGCTCCGACGTCCCACATCGTGGTCTTCTCCAGCGCGGCGATCGACGGGCGCCTCGAGAAGCGCCTGACGAACCTCGGCGCCTCACGGTTCGTGCGCAAGGGCGGCGACCCCGCCATCGTGATCCAGGCGATCCGCGAGGTCGCCCAGGCGGGCCGCGACCGAACCTTCGCCACGGCCGGCGAAGGTGGGCGCACCGCGGGCACCGGTGCCGACGTGGGCCGCCGCGAGGGCGACGACTGAACGGACGATCCCGTGCGGCCACGACTCGTGCGGCGAGGGCCACCTGCCGTCGGGGGAGCTGTCGCGCGACCCACGCCTGCGCGATGCTCGACCGATGCAGGTCGCAGCCCCCACCGTGCGCGCGAGCACCGGCCCCGTCGCGGGTCCGATCGCCGACGTCGTGCAGCAGGTCGTTGACCGTTGGCGCGTGGCGCACCACGTTCCGGCGGTCTACGCGTCGGTGCGACGAGCAGGCGCGGCCGTGGCTGACGTGGCCAGCGGCGTGAGCAACCTCGGCACCGGGCGCAGCGCGCGCCCCACCGACCGCCTGTGGGCTGCGAGCGTCACGAAGATGATGACCGCGGCGATGACGCTCCGGCTCGCCGAGCGTGGGGAGCTGTCGCTCGCCGATCGCGTCTCGACGTGGCTGCCCGAACTTCCGGAGGCCGGCCGCATCACGGTGCGCCAGCTCCTCAACCAGACGGCGGGCATCCCCGAGCTCTGGGAGATCCCCGGCCTCGAGGCCGACATCCGCTCCCCCGACGCCGCCCAGTGGTCGGAGCGCCAGCTGCTCGACGGCATCGCGGGCCTGCCGCGCACGCACGCGCCCGGCAGCCGCTTCGCGTATTCGAACTCGAACTACACCGTGGCGGGTGCCATCATCGAACGCGTCACCGGCAAGCCGCTCGGCCAGGTCTTCGAGGAGGAGCTCGCGACGACGCTCAACCTCGACGCACCCGAGGCGCGCCTCGACGACGCACACGGCGCCAAACCGTCGAACGTGCACAGCTACGTGCGCACGCCCGGCGCGCCGATGGACGGCACACCCTACTTCGGCACCGACTCGGTCTTCCGCAGCGTGCTGGCCGGGGCCGGCAACCTCGTCTCGACCGCGCCCGCACTGGCGCAGCTCGGCGAATCGATCCTCGCCCAGGACGGCGGGGCGCTCACCCCGAAGTCGCGCGCCGACATGCAGCGGCTCCGGCGAGACGGGCACTACGGGCTCGGCGTATACGGCGGGCCGATCGGCACCAACGGCGGCTTCCGGGGAACCTTCGTCGGCCACAACGGCGCGTTCGACGTCGGCGCGGGCGCGTACCTCGTGCACGTGCCCGAGCGCAACGAGACGATCGCCGTCATGGCCAACACGCAGGTCGACGAGGCGGAGTGGGGCGAGCTGCTCGGCGCGATCGTCGACGCGACTGGCCCGGTGCGCCCGCCCGGCGCCGCCCCGAAGGCCATGTCGGCCACCGGAGCCTGACGCTACCGGGCTGCACGTCGAGGAAGGGGCACGCTTCCAGTTCCCCCAGCCCTGGAGTTCCACATGCTCGTCTCGCAGACCGCCTCGCCGCTCGCCGGCCTCCGACAGATGATTGCGCCCCAGCCGCACGCCGAGCCCGAAGCCGCCCCGGCTCCGGCTCGGACCGAGGTACCCGCTGCGGCGCCCGCGGCGCCCGCCGCGCCCGCCGCGCAGAGCTCCGCGTGGACGCGCGGCGCCGTGCACCCGATGTGGATGGCGCCCCCGGCGCTCGGCATCAATGCCTCGTTGAGCGGCATGATCGACACGGTCAAGAACACGTTCCTGAAGCTCCGCATGAAGCCCGACGACCTCGCGGCCGCGCAGGTGAAGGCGGCCGTCGAGATGATGCAGGCCGACCAGGCGGCGCAGGGTCAGGGCGCCGTCGACGGCGCCGCAGCTGTCACCGGCTGAACCGCGGCGGCGCGGCCGACTGACATCGGTTAGCGGCGGGCGCGCACGCGACGTCGTACGGCATTGACCGCGAGCCCCGCGACGAGCGCGAGCACACCTGCCCGCGCGGCGGTGCTGCGGTGGAGCGGTGCGCGCACGCGGGTCGTGAAGCGCAGGATGCCCCAGCCCTCCGCCTCGGCCAGCGCACGCAGCTGCTTGTCGGGGTTCACGGCGTAGGCGCGCCCCGTGGCCTGCAGGAATTCCGCGTCGGTGATCGAGTCCGAATAGGCGACGCTCGCCGCGAGGTCGATCCCCTCCGCTGCCGCGAACGCCCGGAGGCGCGCCGCCTTGTCGGGCCCGTGACACGGCGCCGACACCCGCCCCGTGAAGAGTCCGTCGACGACCTCGAGCTGCGTCGCGATGGCGCCGTCGAGCCCGAGCATGGCCGCGAGCGGTGCGATCACCTCTTCCATCGTCGCGCTCACGGCGTAGACCGGCATGCCCTGCTGGTGGTGCTGCGCGATGCGCTCGATCGCCTCGTCGAACACCATCGGCCTGATCCGTCGCTCCAGCTCGGTCTCGACGACGTGCAGGAACGTGTCGCGCTTCCAGCCCGCCATCACGGCTGACACCACGTCGTTGGCCCGGTCGATCTGCGCGTGGTTCTGGCCCCGGGCCGCGAACACCGCCTGCCCGAGCATCGTGCGCACCACCTGACGCGCGGTCAGCAGCCCGTGCTGGCGCAGGGGCCGGGCCAGGTAGAGGCCACTCGCACCCGCGAGCAGCGTGCGGTCGACGTCGAAGAACGCGGCGCCGCGTGACGACGGGGTGACCGGTGGGCGCTGCTCGAGCAGCGTGGAACTCGATTCGCTCATGGCTCCACAGTACCCACTGCCCGGCGCGCGGGCGGGGCAGGTCTGCGCGTAGCTGCGCGGGCTGCGACTTACAGCAGCGAGAGCGGCTTCTTGATGCGATCCATCGGGGCCGGCGGCTTGGGCTCCACCTTCGGGCGCCGCGCCTCGACGGCCTCGGCCAGCAGCTCGAACTGCACGGCGGCGTAGGGCGCCGGATCCTCGAACCGGCGCGCGACGATCGGCTCGCCTAGGTCGCCGCCCTCGCGCACGGCCTGCTCGAGCGGCACCGTCGCCAGCAGCGGCACCTGCAGCTCGTCGGCGAGCAGCTGCCCGCCGCCACGGCCGAACACCTGCGGTCCACCCTCGGGGTCTGACATCGTCTCGACGACGCCGAGCACGATCTGGTCGAGCTGCATCGCGCTGAGCGCCGAGCGCTTGGCAACCTTCTGCGCGGCCGACTGCGGGGTGGTTACGACGAGTGCTTCGGCGCGCGGCAGGAGCTGCCCGAGCGAGATGGCGACGTC
Source organism: Thermoleophilia bacterium (assembly GCA_025964405.1). Taxonomy (GTDB): domain Bacteria; phylum Actinomycetota; class Thermoleophilia; order Gaiellales; family SKUG01; genus JAGQUL01. The sequence continues at coordinate 12,517 of JAOPYW010000005.1, forward strand.
TCCGGTGCCCGGCGGCATGTCGATCACGAGGTAGTCGAGGTCGCCCCAGTGCACGTCGCCGAGGAACTGCTCGAGCGCGCGGTGCAGCATCGGGCCGCGCCAGATGACGGCGGCGTCGGCATCGAGGAAGAAGCCGATCGACATCACGCGCACGTCGTGCGCGACGGGCGGCACGATCATCGAGTCGACGGTCACCGGCTTCTGGTGGATGCCGAGCATGGTCGGGATCGAGTAGCCGTAGACGTCGGCATCGAGCACGCCGACCTCATGGCCGCGGGCCTGCAGCGCGAGCGCGAGGTTCGCGGTGACCGTCGACTTGCCGACGCCGCCCTTGCCGCTGGTGACGGCGATCACGCGGCAGGAGTCGGGAATCGAGACGCCGGGGGAGCGGTGCTGGCGATCACCGTCGAGCTGGCCGCGGAGCGCGGTGCGCTGCTCCTGGCTCATGACGCCGAACTCGATGCGCGTCGAGGTGACGCCTTCGAGCCGGCCGACCGTGTCGTTGACCTGGTCCTTGAACGATTGCTTGAGCGGGCACCCGGGCGTGGTCAGCAGCAGGTGAACGAGCACTTGGCCGTGGTCGTCGATCGACACGTTCTCGATCATGCCGAGCGTCACGACGTCCTGTCGGAGCTCGGGATCCTGCACGAAGCGGAGTTCGGCGAGGAGCTGGTCGTGCGTGGGGCGCGAAGTCATTGGGGCATCGTATCGCGCATACGCGCACGTAGCGGCAGCGCACGGCTGCGGTGACGCCACTGCAACGTTGCCGTCACACCTGTTGCGGCGCGGTTCGCGTAGCTCCAGGATGATCCGCGGTCGGCGGTTCGAGCGGCGACGTCATACGTGCGCGACGGATCGCGCTACGATGGGACTGCTTATCAGGCAGTGGGCGGGTAGCACCCGCCAACACCACAGCTCGGCCCGCGCAAGCGGGTCGTTCTGCATGGTGAGGTCAGATCCCGAGCGGCGTCTTGCTGAACGATGCCATCGCTACCTCGGAGGTGATGAACCGAGAACCGCGGCAGGATGGGCCGCGAACGCCGGCAGCTCCGAGGCTGGAACGCCATGCGCGCCGCCGATCCCATGGAGTGCATGCGATCGTTCGCCTCGCTCGTGCAATCGGGTCCACGGGAGAGCGACGAGCACACGCCCGCTACGGTCGAGCACGATCAAGTGCTGACGTGGCCGTCTCGCAGCGCCGAAGGGCGCACTTGCCACCGCGAATGCGCCGTCTCCTCAGCCGCGATTCGGAACGTGTCCGGACCGCGCCCTATGCGGAGGTCGAACTTCGTGGCCTCGGTGAAATCCCGCCAGAAATAGGCGCCGACGATTCCCCCGCTCGCGCAGGCGGGAACAAGCGCCAGAAGCAGTTGAAACGCGTTCCATTCGACCGGCACCACGATCACGTCGTTCCCATGACCCGGCCGGAGGTGGAACAGGAGCGTGAACAAGAACCACGCGACAACGGCAGCCCCGATCGATGGCCCGAGCACCGCGCTGCGGCCACGCTCGCAACGGTACGACGCGGTCGGTGACGGACGGGTCTGACCGACAAGCGCTGCGACCTGCTCCGTGAGATCGCTCACAGCCCGATCAAGGAGGGATCCACCGCACGGTAGGCCACGCCGGTCGGAACCTTCGGGTAGTAGTAGGTCGACTTCTGGGGCAGCAGTTCGCCCGCCTCGGCCACCGCGTGGATGAGCATCGGGTCGATCTCGCGCATCACGAAGACGAGCGTGTCGGGGCCAGCGGCAGCCACTGCCTCATCGAGCACGCGCGTGTAGGAGACGCCGCCGCCCGCGGCGAGGTGGTCGGTCAGCACGGCGCCGCCGTCGAGCAGCAGTGCGTGCAGCGCGAGCACGTCGAGCTGGCGGGCGGCGTCGGCGCTGTCGGGAGCGGCGAGCTGCATGTCGAGCTCGTCGGGCACGGAGAGCAGGCGGATCGGTCGACCGCCGCCGAGCACCACGAAACCGGGCGCGTCGAGCAGCGCGAGCGCTGCGGTCGCCTCCTCGACCGTCGCGAACTCCTGGTCGGCGAAGGCGCCGGCCTCCACGATGAACCGGTCGAGCCGCGCCGGGTCGACGCCGCGCACGATGCGGTGGGTCGGGAAGACCACGATGCCGGGGTCGGCGCTGTTGACGACCATGGCCAGCACGCCGTTCTCCCACGAGCTCGACGTGTGGGGCGGTCCGACGTAGTCGGTGCCGCCGGCCTCGACGAGGTGCGGACGTCGCGCGTTCGCCTCCTGCTGGTACTCGAGCGCCGCGGTGTAGCGGTGATGCCCGTCGGCGATGAGCAGCGCGTGCGGTTCGACCGCGGCGGTGAACGCATCGGTCAATGCGATGTCGGTGACGAACCAGACCGCGCTCTGGGTGCCGTCGGCGTCGGTGCCGGTGAAGTCGGGCTCCTCGTCGGTCACCGAGGCGAACAGGTCGACGAGCGAGCGCTCGGGATCGTGATAGGCCAGGAAGACCGGACTGACGTTGGCGCCCGTGCCCCGCATGAGCTCGGTGCGCGCCTTGCGCGGGCCGTCGAACGTGCGCTCGTGCGGCAGCACGACACCCGAGCCGAACGGTGCCAGTCCGACTTCGCAGCAGACCGCGGTGCGCTCCCGACGTACCCCATCAGGGCCCACGAAGCGCTGGCGAACGACCGCGACACCGACCTCGCCCGCCGCGAGCGCGCCGCTCTCCAGCCAGTCGCGCAGCAGGCGGCCTGAGGTCGAGCTGAATCCGTCGGCCGGCACTTCGACGTTCATCGCCTGGTGGACGCTGCCGAGCGCGATCGCATCGCGCTGCTCCGTCGTCACCACGTCGTAGGGCGGCGCGAGGAGTCGCCCCGGGTCACCGACCACGTCGGCGTCGTACCTGATGATGGGAAATGCGCGAGCTTCGGCCATGTCCGCAAGCCTATCGCGTGGCCGGACCCGGGCGGGCGCGACTGCCGACCTGCCGCCCCTGCCCCGCCTGCACCGATACAGTGCAGCCTGATGAGCGGTGACACACGCATAGCTGACGTCGCGCCCGGCCAGACGGTCGAGGGTGTCTACGCGGTCGTGCGCAAGCAGCGCCGCCTCGACAAGAACGGCGACGCCTACCTCGTCGTCGAGCTGAGCGACCCGACCGGGCGCATCGAGGGCCGCATCTGGAAGAACGCCGACTGGTTCGACCGCAACATCCGCGAGGGCGATCGCGTTCGGGCCGTGGGGCGGGGCTCGAAGTTCCGCGACCAGGTGCAGCTCGAGATCCGCCGCCTCGACAAGCTCGAGCTCGACGGCAGTGATGCACCGACGGAGGCGTTCATCCCGGCCACGTCGCGTGACGCCGACGACCTCGCGGGGGAGCTCGACTTCCTCATCAGCGAGATCACGCACCCGGAGCAGCGCGCGCTGTGCGAGGCCGTGTGGCAGGGGCCGCTGCGCGACGACCTGCTCCACTCGCCGGCGACGGCGCTCGACCACCACGCCCATCTCGGCGGCCTCGTCGAGCACACGATCGCGGTGACCACGATCTGTCAGGCGGCGGCCGACCGGCATCCCAGCCTCGACCGTGACCTGCTGACCACGGCGGCGCTGCTGCACGACATCGGTCGCGCGAAGGAGCTGCGCGCCGAGCTCGTGATCGAGGTCGACCGGGCGGGCGGGCTCGTCGGACACGTGCTGCTCACGCACGAGCTGCTGCTCGGCGCCGCGCTCGACGCGCGCCTCGACGTCAACGCCACGCCGTGGTGGCCCCAGTTCGTGCATGCCGTCAGCTCCCACCACGGACCCACCGAGCGCTGCCGCACCCGCGAGGCCGTGGTGCTGGTCTCGGCGAACGCGCTCGACGCGCGCCTCGCCCAACGCGACCGCTGAGGGCCGCGCGGCGGCCACCAAGGCCACCTGTTCGCCGCGGCGATTGCCGCCCCCTCGTTCGAGCGTGAGACTTGCGGCATGATGATCCGCCGACTCCTCCCACAGCGTCACCGCATCCTCTTCGTGGTCGCGTTCGTACTGCTTCGCCTGGCGATCTACTCGATCTTCCTGTTCAAGTTCTTCGTGCTCATGACGCTGCCCCAGTCGATCCTGGCCTACGTCGCGAGCCTCGCGATCATCGCGGGCATCTGGAAGCTGGCCGGCTGGTACGTGCCCAAGCACGCCGGCGGCTCCCAGCAGGCCGGACCGATCGTGCATCCCCTCGTCGGCGCACCCGGCCAACTCGCCGGTGGAGCCGTGGCGACCGCACCGGTTGCCGCAGCCGCAACCGCCCCCGCAGCAGCCCCCGCAGCCGCCCCGCCACTGACGCCGGCATCGACCGCACCGAGCGCAGCGCCGGTCGCGCCCACCGCGCCCGTTCCCGCCGCAGCTGACGTCGCGGTGAACATCTTCGCGGTGCCCGCGATGCGCGTGACGGCCCCCGTGCTCGCCGCCGAGCCCACGGTCGTCGCGCCGATCGCGCCGGCCGCTCCCCATGACTCGGCCGCAGCCCTCGTCGCCGCGATGGGCTCGACCTGGCCGACCACCGCCGGCCCGAGCTTCGAGCGCCCCCTTCCGGCGTGGACGCCGCCGGCCGCGCCGCAGTTCACCGGCGCCCGCGCCTAGCGCGCACACCAAGGGCCCGCATCAGCGAGCCCTCGGCCGGTCTTCATCTATGGCGGTCGCTACACGAACAACGGGTTCTTCGGATTCGCCGCTGCGTGCGCATGACCGAACAGGTTCATGCCGCCTGCTACACCAGCACCGATGCTGTGCAGCGCCAGGATCACGCCGCCGGCCCCGGCGCGCGTAGCGGCGATGCTGCTGAGGCCGCCGACCATGTTGAGCACGTCCATGGTGCCCTCGCCGATACGGGTGCCCTTGTCGGTCGCCTTCGTGTCGTTACCCCAGATGGGCTGCAGCACGAAGTTGCGCGTCCACTGATGACCTACACCGGTGATGAATGACATGTCGTCTCCTCTGGTGCGCGCTGGAGCGCGCTCGTCCTTGGGACCCATCCCCGAGTCCTCACCTCAGGTCATCGATACGGGCATCGAAGATGTTGCAGGGTCGGGAGTCCCGTCAGCCGACGGCGTGCACGAGGGGCGCCGCGACGAGCAGGCCCAGCGCGAGGCCGAGGGCCGCACCGGCCACGACGTCGCCGAGGAAGTGCATGCCGAGCATGACGCGGCTCCACCCCAGGCCGGCGGCAACCAGCCACCAGACGATGGGCACGCCGACCAGCTCGCTCATCGTGGCAGCTCCCACCATCGCCATCGACGTGTGTGCGCTCGGGAAGGAGTAGCTGCCGGGCGCGTGCTCGATCGCGCGCTGCAGGGGGCGCGGTCGCTTGAAGCGGCCCTTGATGAGCGTGTTGAGCAGCAGCATCGCGATCACGCAGGCGGCCGCCACCGCGCCCTGCAGGAGGCCCGCGCCGAAGATGCCGACGATCGCGAAGAGCACGACCCAGCCGACGCCGTAGCTGCCTGCCTCCGAGAAGCGACGCAGGTACACCACCCACGGCTTGGGCGTGCCGTCGAGGCGCGCCTTGACCAGGATACGGTCGGTCAGCTGGTGGTCGACGTGACCGAGCGCGGCGAGTAGGCCCGTGCGCGGACGCGCGGGCGGTTCGGCGATCGGCCCGTCGCCGACGGACTGCATGCCCTCGGGAACATCGGAACCTTCGCCGGGGAGCTGCACCGAGGTGACGCGGGCATCGCGCTCCCCAGCGGCATCCTCACGAGTCACGCAGAGAAGCCGATGCCGCGCGACTGGGCGGCGACGCGCACGAAGACCACCTTCGAGGCGTCGACCGAGAACTCGGCGCCGTCGGTGTTGGTGACGGTCGTCCAGCCATCACCGCGGAGTGCCTCGCGGAAGCTCGTGAGCTGGTCCTCGGGAACGCTCACCGCGGTGCTGGCACCACCCTCGAGTCCGAGCTCGACTGAAATGTCCTTGGCCATGCGAAATCCTTCGTCGTGTCTGTCTGGGAGAAGATGCCACGCCGGGGCGCAGACTGCAGCACTACCCACGCGCGAGGCGCGTGGAACCGAGCAGCGCCCGATCAGGCCTCGGGTTCCGGCACAACGTTGAACGCGGCGACCTCACCCTTGGGCGGGTCGCTCGTGAGCGGCGTCGGCGACAGGCGCGTGAGCCCGAGGATCTCCTCGACCTCGGTCTGGTCGAGCGTCTCCTTCTCGAGCAGTACGAGCGCGAGCTTCTCGAGCAGGTCCTCGCGCTCGGCGAGCATCGAACGCGCGCGGTCGTAGGCGTGGTCGGCGAGCTCGCGCTGCTCCATGTCGCGGAGCTCCTTGGTGCGCTCCGACAGCGAGTAGTTGTCGGCCTTGAGCGCGAGCGAGTTGACGGTCTTGCCCATGCCCCAGTCGAACACCATGGCGCGGCTGATCGCGCTGACCTTCTCGAGGTCGCTCGACGCGCCGTTCCAGATGCGACCGAACTTGAGCTCCTCGGCGGCCCGGCCACCGAGCGCGACGATCATCTGGTTGATGAGTTCCTCGCGCGATTCGGTGTACTTGTCCTCCTCGGGCACGTGCAGCACGTAGCCGAGCGCCTGGCCCGTGGGCACGATCGTGATGCGGTGCACGGGGCGTCGCGGCTCGACGAACGACGACAGGATGGCGTGTCCGGCCTCGTGGTAGGCGACCGTGGTGCGCTCCTCGACCGTCATCACCTTGGCCTGGGCGATACCCGTGACGACGCGCTCGAAGGCGGCCTCGAAGTCCTTCTGGATGATCTCGGTGCGCCCGGCGCGGCCGGCGTAGATCGCGGCCTCGTTGCAGATGTTCGCGAGGTCGGCGCCGGTGGCCCCCGGCGTGCGTCGCGCCACCATGGCGAGGTCGAGGTCGTCGGCGAGGGGCTTGCCCTTCGTGTGCACCAGGAGGATCTCGTGCCGGCCCTTCACGTCCGGCGGTCCGACGTAGATCGAGCGGTCGAAGCGGCCGGCGCGCAGGAGCGCGGGGTCGAGCGTCTCGAGCCGGTTCGTGGCGCCGATGATGACGACCTGGTCCTCGCCGCCGAAGCCGTCGAGTTCGACGAGCAGCTGGTTGAGTGTCTGGTCCTTCTCGCGGGAGCCACCGTCGCCACCACCCGTGCGCGCACCGCCGATGGCGTCCATCTCGTCGATGAAGATGATCGCGGGGGAGTTCTTGCGCGCCTCCGCGAAGAGCCTGCGGATGCGGGCCGCACCGAGGCCGGCGAACATCTCGACGAAGCCGGATGCGCTCTGCGCGTAGAACATGGCGCCCGACTCGCCGGCGACCGCCTTCGCGAGGAGGGTCTTGCCGGTGCCGGGCGGCCCGTACAGCATCACGCCCTTGGGCACCTTCGCGCCGAGCGCGCGGAAGCGCGCCGGGTCACGGATGAACTCGACGACCTCCTCGAGCTCCTTGCGGAACTCGTCGACGCCGGCGACGTCCTTCCAGCCGACGGCACTGGCCGATTCCGGGCTCTGCACCTGGGTCTGCGTCTTGGGCATCATCTTGAACATGATCCAGACGATGGCGCCGAACAGCACGAGCACCAGCACGGGCGAATAGGCGACGAGGAAACCGGGGATGCCGCGCAGGAACTCAGCGAGTGACTGCACGAAGGTGGCGAGGATGTCGTTCATACCCGCGGGCATCGGCAGGCGCCCACCCCCGCTTGAGCATGCTCCCGAGACCGGATGGTTCCTCCGCTCACCGGGGGCGGAGCACCGACGGAGCTGGAGCACTGCACGGAAGGAGGCTGGTCGTTTTCACAGCAGTTTGTTGCCCTTTACCCCTCAAGCTCCTGAGGTTTCGAGCCGAAAGGGTGGGGGCAGGATGACAACGAATCCGGCGCTGTGCTGCACGTAAGTCGTGCGCCACCGTGTCCGGCAGTTCGAGGGGAGCACCACCATGAGCCAGACCGGAGAAGAGCGCCTGCGCGCACTCGAGCAGCTGCGAGCTGAGCTGCTGAGCGGCGGGCGCAGCGCGGAACTGGAAGCACTCGACCAGGTGCTCGCCGCAACGCGAGCCACGCTGCCCTCGACGTCGGTTGCCGCCGACACGAGCAGCGCGACGGGCAACGCCCGCCAGGTCGCTGATGCCACGCCCGGCACGGCCGGCAAGGCCCAGCCCAAGACGTTCCTCAAGCTCAAGAAGAAGTACTACACGCCCGCCGAGGTCGCACGCCGTGTCGGCGTGTCGCGCCAGACGATCGTGAAGTGGATCGAGCGCGGCGAACTGGAGGCCGAGCTCACGCCCGGTGGCCATCACCGCATCCCCGCCAGCGTCTTCCATCGCGAGGGCCGCGGCGAAGCCGTGCAGCTCATCCCGGTCGAGGAAGAGTAACCAAGGACTGCGCCCCGGCCCGCGCCCACCGCGGGGTACCAGCGTGACAGGGAGGGGAGCCCTGCTGCTGGAACGCGCAATTGACGAGGGAGACCCGGCTTCGGCCCGGTCTCCCTTGTTGTAATTCCCGGCCCCGTCGTCGATCGATCGGGGGAGCTGGGTCAGCCGGCGTACCCGGCGGCCGTGAAGAGTGCGGCGGCCGCATCCCAGTGCGCGACGGCGCATGCGTCGGTTCGTGCGTAGCTCGTCTTCACGGCGCGCCCCTCGTAGGTGCCGGTGATCGTGGCGCGCTGCGGGCCGGCGCCGGTGTCGGCGCACACCCCGGCCGCCGGGTCGACCTCGTAGGCGTCGAGCACCTCGGGCGACGCCGCCACCAGGTTGCACGCGTTGCGCACCGCGTTGTTGGCGAAGTGGTCGGGCGGGCACGTGATCGTCGCGCCGGCTCCCGCCGCCCCCGACCCCGTCGCCTGCACCTCGACGGTGAGCTCCGCCGCGATGTCGGCTCCCGTCTTCGTGGCGGCCGGTGCCGTCGTGGTCGTCGTGGCGGTCGTCGTCGAGCTGGTGGTCGCGCTCGCCCCCGGCCGCTTGGTGTCACCGTCGCCGCCACCACACCCACTCGCCAGCACGGCTGCCGTCGTCACGAACAGGAGGGGCAGGGCTCGGCGCATGGCGGGCATGGTGGTTCCTCGATCGGTGCGGGCGGCTTCGTGGGAGTGGTTGGTCGCTGGCGTCGGCGCGGTTCAGCGACGCAGCGACGCAACGTTCACGCGTGGGTGCGACGCTCGACGGCGAGCACGCGCTCGAGTGCTGCTTCCGCCACCTCGAGCTGGGCGTCGGTCGGTTCCTGCGTCGTGGCGTGGGTCTGCAGGGTGATGCCGAGGCGCTGCGAGGCGCGCGCGATCGCACCGCCCCTGCCGCGGTGGGCGGCCCGGAAGAGCTCGGTCGCCGCCGCCACGCCGAGCAGCTGACCGAGCAGTGGGGCGCTGCGACGCGTGTGGCGCGGGAGCACCGCGAAGAGCGTGTGCGTGGCGATCGCGCTGAACACGACCATCGGGATCGCCAGCTGCGTGCCGCACCGCGGGTGCTCACGCGTCGCCTCGCGCGCGGCGATGCCCTGCTCGTAGCCGCCGATCGCCTTGTGTTCGGCGCCGTGGTACTGCGCGATGTCGCCGATGCGCATCGTCGCGAAGGTCGATGCGAGCGACCCGAGGGTCGCGACCGCTTCACTCGCCGCGCCCGGCCCGAACCCCATGCGCGCCGTGCGCACGAGCACCGCCCCCGCCGCCGTCACGCCCAGCACGTCGGGTGATTCGAGGCTCAGTCGCGAATCCGGGAGCGCCCGACGCAGGCGCGGCAGCACCAGCAGCATGTTGAGCAGTCGCACCGGCCCGCGCAGCAGCGGCACCTTCGCCGAGAGCGTCTCGCCGACCGTCGGCCGGCGCCCGGCTGCCGTCTCGAGGCCACCCCCGCGCGTGCGGATCGTCGCGGCCCACGACGTGGGGCCGAGCATGAGCACGCCGTTGCGCAGGGCCATGCCGGCGAGGTGCAGGTGCGGTTCGTGGTCGTGCGCAGCAGGTTCGGCCATGTACACAGCATGCCCCATGGCGGCCGCGCCACCCCCCTTCGCCCGCGAACTGCGAGAATCAGCGGTGTGAACGACCTCTTCCACGCAGCGGCCGACGAGCACCGCGCGCGCATCGCGCCACTGGCCGACCGCATGCGCCCGCGATCCTTCAGCGAGATCGTCGGGCAGCAGCGGCTCGTCGGCGACGACGGTCGCCTCGCGAAGCAGCTCGCCGGCGGCCACGTGCCGAACATGGTCATCGTGGGCCCGCCCGGCACCGGCAAGACCACGCTCGCCCGCCTGGTCGCCGAAGCGGCAGGCATGGCGCTCGAGGAGCTGTCGGCGGTCGCGGCCGGCCTCGCCGACGTGCGGCGCGTGGTCGAGGAGGCGCGCACGCGCCTCGGATCCACCGGGCGCCAGACGGTGCTCTTCCTCGACGAGATCCACCGCTTCAACCGGTCGCAGCAGGATGCGCTCCTGCCGACCGTCGAAGCCGGCGTGATCCGGCTCGTCGGCGCCACGACCGAGAACCCCTACGTCTCGATCAACAAGGCGCTGCTCTCACGCCTCGTCACGTACGAGCTGGAGCCGCTCAAGCGTGACGCCATCACGGCCCTGCTGCAGCGCGCAGCCGACGACACCGAACGGGGGCTCGCCAGCGGCGGCGCCGTGACGCTCGAGCAGTCGGCGATCGACGCCATCCTCGAGCGTGCGGGCGGCGACGCCCGTGGCGCGCTCACCCTCCTCGAGGCCGCCAGCCTGCTCGCCACCGACCGCGTGATCGACGCGGCCGCGGTCGAGGCGGCCAGCGACCGTCGACGCATCGACTACGACCGCGCCGGCGACCAGCACTACGACCACGCCTCCGCCTACATCAAGTCGATGCGCGCCTCCGACCCCGAGACCGCGCTGCACATGCTGGCGCAGATGCTCGTGAGCGGCGAGGATCCGATGTTCATCGCGCGCCGCCTGTTCATCTTCGCGGCCGAGGACGTCGGTGCCGCCAAGCCCAACGCGCTCCTGCTCGCCGGCGCCGCGCTCGAGAGCGTGCGCTCGCTCGGCATGCCGGAGTGCAAGTTCGCCCTCGCGCAGGTCACGCGCTACTGCGCCGAGGCGCCCAAGTCGCGCCAGGCCGTCGACGACATCTCCCGGCACATGGACGCCGTCACGTCGGGCGGCACTGCTGACATCCCGCTCGCGCTCACCAACCGCCCCGGCGCCCAGCAGGCTCGCCGCGACGCCGCGCGACTGGACCGGCACTCGTGACCCGCGCCCGTCGCCTGCTCCGGTTCGGCGTCCTCGCCGTGCTCGTCGTCACGCTCGGCGTGTTCGCGGGCGGCTGCCGCAAGGTCATCTCCGACGTGCTGCTCGAGAGCCTCGTCTCCGACTACTACTACGACATCTCGACGGTGCGCGTCGACGTGCGCTGCCCGGAGGGCAAGACGCTGCGCACCGACAACGACTTCTTCTGCCACATCTACCGTGACGGAAAGCGTACCGGCCAGGTGCTCGTGCTCCCCCAGGACGACTACGGCCGCATGATCGTCAGCATCGAGACCCCGCTCGACATGGAGATCGTGCTTCCCTTCCTCAAGGACTGGCTCCGCCGCGACCAGCCCCAGCTCGTGGGCAAGCGCATCACGTGTCCCGAGGACATCATCCGCGAACCCGACCGCAACTTCGCCTGCCGAGTCGGCTCCCGCCGCGTCGAGGTGCGGCAGGTCGACGGCGTGTCGACGTTCGTCTTCAACCTGCTCGCGAAGGGCCAGAAGGTCCAATGACCGATGCCGCCATCACCACCGTCGGCCTCACGCGCAGCTACGGCGCGACGAAGGCCGTCGACTCGCTCGACCTGCAGGTCGGTCCGGGGGAGCTGTTCGCGCTGCTCGGACCCAACGGTGCAGGCAAGAGCACGACGATCTCGATGCTCACCACGCTCCTGCGCCCCGACGCCGGCTCGGCGACCGTCGCCGGCTTCGACGTGGTGCGCGAGCGCCGCGACGTGCGCCGCTCGATCGGCATCGTGTTCCAGGATCCGACGCTCGACCTGTACCTCACCGTGACGGAGAACCTGCGCTTCCACGCGACCCTCTACGACATGGGGCGCGCCGACAGCACTGCGCGCATCCGGGAGCTGCTCGAACTGGTGGAGCTCGGCGAACGCCGCGACGACCTCGTGCGCACGCTGTCGGGCGGCCTGCGACGACGCCTCGAGCTGGCGCGCGCGCTCATGCACCGTCCGAAGGTGCTCTTCCTCGACGAGCCGACGCTGGGGCTCGATCCACGCGCGCGTGCCTCGGTCGCCGAGCAGATCGACGGGCTGCGCGCCTCGCAGGGCACGACCGTCGTGCTCACGACGCACTACCTCGCCGAGGCCGAGCGGTGCGACCGCGTGGCGATCATCGACCGCGGCGTCATCGTCGCGCACGACACGCCCGACGCGCTCCGTGCGCAGGTGAGCCCCACGGCGACGCTCGACGACGTCTTCCTCCACGTCACGGGTCGGCCGATCGCCGACGAGGAACCATCGCTCGCCGACATGGGCCGAGACACCGACCGCCAGCGATCGGGCCGTGGATGAGGGCCGAGCTCCGCACCATCGCCATGGTCGCGCGCCGCGAGCTGCTGACGTTCCGGCGCAACCCGGCGCGCATGCTCGTCACGCTCGTGCAGCCCGTGGCCTTCCTGCTCATCCTCGGCGCAGGGCTCGACGCTGCCGCGCAGGCCGTCGGCGGGCTCGACTACCGTTCCTACATCTTCCCCGGCGTGGTCGGCATGGCGGTCATCATGCCGGCGTTCTTCGCGGCGGGCAGCGTGGTCTACGACCGCGAGTTCGGGTTCCTGCGGGAGATGCTCGCCGCGCCCGTGAGTCGCTGGTCGATCGTGCTCGGCAAGTGCGTGGGCGGAGCGACGATCGCGGCGCTCCACGGCGCCGTCGTCGTGGCGTGCGCGGGGCTCGTCGAAGTGCCCTACACCGTCGGCATGGTGCTCGGCCTGCTCGGCCTCGCCTGGCTCCTCGGCTTCATGCTCGTGGCCTTCGGGCTCGTCATCGCCGCCCGTGCGCGGCAGTTCCAGAACTACATGTCGACGGTGAACCTCATCGCGATGCCGATGCTGCTCGCATCGGGCGCGCTGTTCCCCCTCAGCGGCCTCCCTGACTGGCTCGGTGTGGTCACGCGACACGATCCGCTCGCCTACGTGGTCGATCCGATGCGGCGCATCGTCTTCCCGCTCCTCGACTTCAGCCAGCCAATCGCCCAGCAGATCTACCTGGTGCCCTCCGAAGCCCGCGTGACATGGGGCGACACCGTCGTTTCCGTGTGGCTGGAATTGGGACTGTTGGTGGGCATTACGGTGGTCTCACTGATTACCGCGGTGCGGCGGTTGGACCGTGACGACTAGGGGCAGTATGCTCAGTAACGAATGCCCCTCCTTGCTACGATACGCAGGGAGAAGCCACCTGCTCAAGGAGAACGTCATGACCTGGACCAAGCCGTCATTCACCAAGCTCGAGCTCGCGTGTGAGGTCACCCTCTACCGCCACGCTCGCTGAGACCACGTCTCACCTGAGTTTCAGGGGCCGCTCCGATACCGGAGCGGCCCTTTTTTCATGCCGTGTGCGAGATACTTCCGGTCGTGAGCTCGCTTCAGGTACGCATCCTTGGTTCGGCCGCTGGCGGTGGGTCGCCCCAGTGGAACTGCAACTGCACCGTCTGCACGGCCGTGCGGCGCGGCGACGCGGGCACCCGGCCGCGCATGCAGTCGTCGCTCGCGATCCGATCCGGCGACGGGCCATGGCTGCTGGTGAACGCCTCCCCCGACGTGCACCGCCAGGTCGAACTCATGCCTGCGGAGCACCGCGAGGCCGGCGGCCGCTCGACGCCGTTCGCCGGCGTGCTGCTCACCGACGCGGAGATCGACCACGCATCGGGCCTGTTGCTGCTCCGGGAATCCACCGAACCGCTCCAGCTGTTCGCGACCGCGCAGGCGCACGGCGCGCTCACCGACGAGTGGCCACTCGTGACGATGCTCTCCGACTGGTGCGGGGTCGACTGGCGCGAACTGCGAGCCGGGTCGTCGACGCGCCTCGACGGCTTCGGCCTCACCGCCGACTGCTTCACCACGGGGGAGGACGCGCCGCGCTACCAGCGCTCGCCCGGCGGGCCCGGCACGTCGATCGGCATCACCTTCCGCAGCGCCGGTGGGCAGACCCTCACCTACTGCCCGACGATCGAGGCCTGGAGCGACGAGCTCCGCACGCGGCTCGCGGCGAGTGACCTCGTGCTCGTCGACGGCACCTTCTGGGGCGCCACCGAACTGGCCGACGAAGGGCTCGGCACCCGCTCGGCGCGCGACATGGGACACGTACCGCTCGGCGGCGACGACGGCACGGCTGCCGAACTCGCCCGCCTCGACACCCGCGCGGTGGTCGTGCACGTCAACAACACCAACCGCATCCTGCTCGAGGGGTCGGCCGAGCGCGCCGCACTCGAGGCGCTCGACATCACCGTCGCCCACGACGGCCTGCTGCTGGAGATCACATGACGGTGCAGACCACCGCTCCCCTGACCTACTTCGACCTCGCCGGCGTCGATCCGTGGTCGCGCGAGGAGTTCACCGCGCAGCTGCGCGCCAACGGCCGGTCGTACCACGATCGCCACCCGTTCCACGTGCGGATGAACGCCGGGGAGCTGACGCGCGAGGAGCTCGCGCGGTGGGTCGCCAACCGCTTCGCGTACCAGCAGGTGATTCCGCGCAAGGACGCCGCGATCCTCGCGAACTGCGACGAACGACAGGTGCGGCGCGACTGGATCAGTCGCATCCTCGACCACGACGGCGACGCCGAACGCGAGGGGGGCATGCGCTCCTGGGTGCAGCTCGGCGAGGCGATCGGGGTGACGGGCGATGAGCTGTGGAGCGGCGTGCACGTGCTGCCGGCCGTGCAGTTCGCATGCGACGCCTACCTCAATTTCTGCAGGACGCAGCCGTGGATCATCGGGGTCGCGTCGTCGCTCACCGAGCTCTTCGGACCGGACGCCATCCGGGTGCGCATCGCCGCGATGGAAGCCAGCTACCCGTGGATCGACCCCGCCGGGTTCGACTACTTCCGCGAGCGACTGACGCTCGCGCCGCGCGACGCCGACTACGCCCTCGAGCTCGTGCTCGAGCGCTGCACGACGCGCGCGCTGCAACAGGCGGCCGTCGATGCGCTCGCGTTCAAGATCGACATGTTGTGGGCCCAGCTCGACGCGATCGCCCTGGGTGACACCCGACCGAAGGAAGCACGATGAGTGACGTCCACGTTCCCCGACTGGCCTCCGGCGTGCGGCTGCACCGCGACGAGGTGCGGGCCCGCGACGTGCTGCTGTTCCCCGAGGGGGCGCTCGTGCTCAACGATACGGCGACCCAGGTGCTCGCGTTCTGCGACGGTGTGCGAACCTTTGACGAGGTGGTCGCGGCGGTGTCGGAGCTCTACGGCGGAGCCGACGTGCGCGACGACGTGGCGGAGCTCCTCGCCGGTATTCGCGACCAGGGATTGATGGACCGAGATGACGAGTAATGCACCGCAGGTCGCAGGCCAGGGGGTCGGTATCCCGTACCCCCTCCTGCTGGTCGCCGAGCTCTCCTACGTGTGCCCGCTCCACTGCCCGTACTGCTCCAACCCGACGGGCATCCTCGGCACGAAGCGCTCCACCGAACTCAAGACCGACGACTGGACCCGCGTGTTCGGCGAGGCGGGCAAGCTCGGCGTGCTGCAGCTCGCGCTGACCGGCGGCGAACCGCTCCTGCGCAAGGACCTCGAGGAGCTCTGCACCGCCGGGCGCGACGCGGGCATGTACTCCACACTCGTGACGAGCGCGCTGCCGAACCTCACCGAGCGCCTTCCCGGGCTGCAGGCGGCGGGCCTCGACCACGTGCAGATCTCGATCCAGCACTCCAACCGTGAGGAGTCGGACCGCATCGGAGGCGCCGTCTCCTACGACAAGAAGCTGGAAGCGGCGCGACGGGTCGTCGAACTCGGCATGCCGCTGACGATCAACGTCGTGCTGCACCGCGACAACCTCGACGACGTCGGTGAGCTGATCGACCTAGCGGCCAGTCTCGGCGCGCGCCGCCTGGAGCTCGCGAACACGCAGTACCACGGCTGGGCGACGGTCAACCGCGCAGCGCTCCTGCCCACGCTCGAGCAGGTCACGCGGGGCGAGCAGGTCGTCAACGAGAAGCGCGCCCAGTATGGCTCGAGCCTGGACATCCTCTGGGTGCTGCCCGACATCTTCGAGGACCTGCCCAAGCCCTGCATGGGTGGCTGGGCGAGTGACGCGATCATCCTCGATCCGACCGGCCGCGCGCTCCCGTGTCAGTCGGCGGCGACGATTCCGGACCTCGAGCACCTCTCGGTGACCGAACACTCGCTGTTCGACATCTGGTTCGACTCGGAGACGTTCAACCGGTTCCGCGGCACCGACTGGATGCAGGACCCCTGCCAGACGTGTCCGCTCCAGCGCCAGCACATCGACTTCGGTGGTTGTCGGTGTCAGGCCCTGGCACTCACGGGTGACATCACGGCCACCGATCCGGTGTGTCACCTCTCGCCCCATCACGGCGCGCTCGTCGCGAAGCGTGAGGAGCTGCTCGCCGTGCGCGACGAGGACCGCCCGGCCTACGTCTACCGCACCACGAGCCCCGCGCGCGGCTAGCGACCGCTGAGCGGCGCCTGCGGCTGGTTCAACTAGCGTGCTCGGCGATGAGGTCCGTGATGCGCTCGTCGGCGTCCAGCACTTCGCGCTCGATGGTCCGCCGCGCCTTCTCGTCGCCCTGGGCGGCGCTCGTCGGGGTGATGCTGTGCGCTACCGTCGCGGCACGCCTGAGGCTCGCCTTGAGCTGCGCGTGGTCGCCGGCGACGTCCGCGGGTGGCGTGATGGCTCCCACCTGCGCGATGGCGACATCGAGCTGCCGGGCAGCGGCGGCCGACGCCGCCGGGGTAGTGGCGGCCGCGAGGGCGGCCGCGGCACCGTCGAGCGCTGAGTCGGCGTCCGTGAGCGCCGTCGCGTAAGCCCGCTCCTCCTTGCTCGGGGCACCCGCGGCCGGGTTCGACGTGGAGGTCGCTATGGCCCCTGCGGACTTCTCGCGTTCGGCCTCCCCACAGCCGCCCATGGCCAGTGCAGCCACGGCGAGCAGGCTGGGGAGGGCGAGGTGTCGAAGACGCACGGTGAGAGACATGTCCCGATCATACGCCCGCTACCGACCACAGCGTCAGGCGGCCCAGAGACCCGCTCCCCCACGCAGAACGGGGCCCGGCTGCTGCCGGACCCCGTCCCGTACTCCGTCCCGTGCGTCGTCTCCGACGCAGGGGATCAACCCTGGTTGGCGTCACTGTTCGCCGCATCGCCCGTCTCGGAGGAGGTGGCAGCGTCGTCCTGCCCTTCCTTGCCGGTCTGGTCAGCGTTGGCGTCAGCGGTCACTTCACCGGCGTGTGCGCCAGCTTCGTCGGTACCGTCGGTACCGGAGAGCTGGTCGAGCTTACCGTCGAGCGAGAGCACCCACAGGTTGTCGCCGTGCGGCGACGCTGCGAGTGAGTTACCACCGGCCACGATGGCGAGCTTCTGCTTGCCAGCGTCCTCGAACACCGTGACGGTGCTGTTGGCACCGGCGCCGAGCTGGAAGCTCCAGAGCTTCTTGCCGGCGTCGGCGGAGTAGGCCTCGAGGTGACCGTCGCTGTTACCGACGAACACCAGGTTGCCTGCAGTGGTGACCGAACCCGAGTAGCAGCTCGTCGGGAAGTCGACGGCCCACTCGATCTCACCCGTGTCAGCGTTGATGGCCGTGAGGCTACCCGGTGAGCTGAACGGCAGTGCGGCGAGGATGGAGCCGATGCGAACATCGCCCTCGACGCGCTCGGCGACACCTGACGGGTACACGCCCTCGACGCCATCGGTCGAGCAGACGTAGATCAGGTGCGTCTTGTGGTTGTACGACGACGGCTGCCAGTTCGTACCACCCGTTGCGCCGTTGGCGATGACCGCCACGGTGCCCGGGCCGGACGGCTGCCAGACGGAGTTCGCGTCACCGGTGCCACGGACAGCCTTGAGGTTCTTGCCCTCAGGCGTGCCCTGCACGAGCTTCACGACCGAGTTGAACTCGGCGTCGCTGATGTCGTGGTCCGAGAACGGCGCGTACTGCGGTACGGGCTGCGTCGGCGACGTCTTCTGCTGTGCGTTCTGTGCGACCGGCGTCTCCTCAATGGGCCACACGGGCTCACCGGTTCGACGATCGAGTGCGTAGAGCCAACCGGTCTTCGCGGCCTCGGCTACGACCGGAACGGTCTTACCGTCGATCTTCGCGTCGTACAGGAAGGTCGGGCTCGGCTGGTCGTAGTCCCAGATGTCGTGGTGCGTCGTCTGGTAGTGCCACTTGTACTCACCGGTCTTGGCGTCGAGTGCCACGAACGAGGCGGCGAACAGGTTGTCGCCCTCGCGAGCGGAACCGTCGACGTCGGGGTTCGCGTTACCCGTGGTGAAGTACAGCATGCCCAGCTTCGGATCAACCGACGGGGTCTGCCAGATCGGAGCGCCACCCGTGAGGGCACTGTCGCCCGCCCAGGTCTTGGCGAACTCGGGATCACCCTCGGGACCGGCGGTCGTGAAGAACTTCCAGTCCTCCTTGCCCGTCTTCGCGTCGAGTGCGACCAGCTTGCCACGCACGCCGTACTCGCCACCGGTGATGCCGGTGTAGATGCGGCCGTCGTAGTAGAGGGGAGCTGCGGTGATGCCGCCGTTCTCCTTCTTCCAGTTCACCACTTCGGTGTCCCAGACCTGCTTGCCGGTGTCCTGGTCGAGCGCGACCATGTGACCGTCGAGCTTGCCGATGTAGACGTTGCCATCACCGATGGCGACGCCACGGCTCAGCCAACCGCAGCAGACGGTGGAGATGTTCTCGTCGAGGTTGCCCTCGTACTTCCACTTCTGCTTGCCGGTCTTCACGTCGAAGGCGAAGACGTCGTCCTCACCCGTCGGTACGTAGAGCACGCCGTTGTAGACGAGCGGCTGCTCCTCGTGCGAGTACTTGGCCTCGGTGCCCGACTGGAGGTCGGCCATCCAGTCGCCCTTGACGTCGGCGACGTTGGTGTCGTTGATCTGGGTCAGCGGGGAGTAGCGATCATTCCTGAGCGTACCGCCGTTGGTGATCCAATTTTCCTTGGGCAGCGTGTTGAGCTGCTTGGAGGTGAAGGCCGGGAAGGTCGCCGGCGTACCGCCGTCGCTACCCGAGTTGTCGCTGCTGTCGCTACCGCACGCGGCCACGCCGAGTGCGCTCACGACGACGAGCGCAACCGCGGTGGCGCCACGCCACCAGCGGGTCCGCGGACTGGCCGCGGCGTTTCGCTTGAAGATCTGCATTTTAAGCACTGCCCCTTGTTGACATGCCAGTCGCAGACGCGACCAGCCCCATAGACGCCGGCGAGACTACCATCCCGCCGCCTTGTATCCACCCTGCGGATTTCGGACGCTCGACGGTCGAACCGTCGCGCCTCCGCCGACCACGCGGTTCCTAGCTCTTCAGGCCGCCGGCGACGAAGTCGGCGACCGCCTTGATCTCCTCATCGCTCAGCTGGCCCTTGAATGCCGGCATGCCGCCGCCACCGTTGGACACCTGCTCGATGTTGTGTGCCGCATCGCTCTGCGACGAGATGTCGGGACCGCCGTTGCCGCCGGTGCCCTTCTGGCCGTGACAGATGGTGCAGTTGTTGAGGAAGACCGACTTGCCGCTCACGGCTTCGGTGTTCGTCGCGGCCGTCTCCGTGTTCGTGGAGGTGCTGGCCGTCGGCGCCGTGCCGGTCTTGCCCGAATCGCCATCCTTGCTGTCGCCGCCACAGGCGGAGACGAGGAGTGCGACGGCCAGGACGAGCAGGAGCGCTGCTCCGCGGCGGTAGCGATCTGTCGTGCGTGCGTACATCTGTCATGCCCCTTGTGGAAGACGCCTCGCGGGCAACCAGTCCGCGACGCGCTGATCGACGCGCGCCGAGGCTCGAGCCGATCCGATCGTTGGATAACCGGGTTCACTCTACCTGCAATTCAGGACTGCAAACCACGGTGACCCAAATAAGGCATCGGCGAAGCGGCGGCTGGTGTTCCACTTCCTACAGCCGTTTCCGAAAGGTGTGAAACGCGTAGGTCGCGCAGGTAACCTGCGGATCCGCCCTGTGCAGGGAATTCGGGTCTGGGACGCGCGTGTTGCAGCGCTGTGCGGCCGACATCTGGCCGGTCGACGACGAGCTCCGCGCCCGCCCCACGGTGCTACATGCCGAACGCCTGGTCGAGCGGCACGTACGGATTCACGTGGGTCATGAAAGGCTTGCCGACGTCGTGCGCGTGCCAGATGCCGCCCCACGCGGGCGGCGTGCCCGAACCGGCGCCACGCTCGGTGATCTGCGCGGCCTTCACGTTGCCGGCGTTGTCGATCACCAGCCACTCGAACTTGGAACCGGAGTCCTGCAGGCTCTTCACGAACGCGGCCTCGCTCGCCGGAAGCGCGATGTGGTCCCCGCCCTTGGGGTCGGCCTTGACGTCGGCCCCGGCTGCGCGCAGCGCCGCCGCGTTGGGGTACTTCGCGACGATCGCGCGCACCTTCTCGTAGACGTCGCTCGACTTGGCGCGATCGGCCACCTGGCCGTTCACGCTGCGATCGACCATCTGCTTGTCGTGGCCCGTGGCCATGTCGTGCGAGTGGGTCACGGTCGTGCCGAGGGCGCCTGCGCCTGCCACGGCCTGGGCAGCGCTCGTCGTCTGCGCCTGCTGCCGCGCCGCAGCTGCGCTGGCCACGGCCGCCGCGTCATCGCTGCCGCCGACCGCGCCTGCGGTGGATGCCACGTAATTCCTGATCGGAAGGGCGCTCGAAGCGCCGCCACATGCCGTACACATGATGCGTCCCTGCAGTTTCGTCCGAGGTGCCCGTCGTCCTGACGCGCACCAGCCCCTCCAGTGGACCACCACATCACTCGTTTGGCAACCGGCCTAGTTCGCGGGGCACCCGGGCATCGACCGACCATGTCGCACGCGAACGATGCCTTCCAGCACCCGCCCACGCTCACGGGCGCGCGGGTGCTACTCGAGCCCCTCACCGCAGCGCACCTGCCGGCCCTGGCCGAGGCCATCAGGTCGGGGGAGCTGTGGATGCATCCGCTCACGCCGGTCCCGCACCCGGACGAGCTCGCCGCGTGGTGTGACGACCTCCTCGCCGAACGCGCCGCCGAGCGAGCGCTGCCGTTCGTCGTCGTCGACACGACATCGGGGCGCGTCGCCGGCGCCACCAGCTACCTCGCGATGGCACTCGAACACGGCCGCGTCGAGATCGGCGGAACCTTCCTGGCGCCGGAGTTCCAGCGCACGCACGTGAACTCCGAGGCGAAGCTGCTCCTGCTCGACCACGCCTTCGACGTGCTCGGCTGCAACCGCGTCGAGTTCAAGACCGACGCACGCAACGCGGCGTCGCGGGCGGCGATCGCCCGCCTCGGGGCGCAGGAGGAGGGAACGCTCCGCGCGCACATGGTCATGCGTGACGGGCGACTGCGCGACAGCGTCTACTCCAGCATCCTCGCGACCGAGTGGCCTCGACTGCGCATGGAGCTTCGCGCACGCATCGCCGCACACGACTGACGCCGCCCCGTCACCTTCGTTACGATTACGTGCATGTCACAGGAAACCGGCAAGCAGCGGGTCGACCGCGAACTGATGGAGCTGCTCAACGAGATCCGTGTGGCGCTGCCCGGCGTGCAGCTGCTCTTCGGGTTCCTGCTCGCGGTGCCCTTCCAGCAGCGGTTCGGGCGCGTCGACGGGTTCCAGCGCGACGTGTACTTCACGGGGCTGTGCCTCACGCTGGTGGCGACCATGCTGCTCATCGCACCGTCGGCCTACCACCGCCTCAACTTCCGCGCCCGGCCGAAGCACCGGCTCGTGCAGCGCTCCAACGCACTCGTGGTGGCGGGCCTCGTCGTGCTCGCCGCTGCGATGACGAGCGTCATGCTCCTCGTCGCCGACGTGCTCTTCGCACGCGGCATCGCGGTCGGCGTGGCCTGCGCCACGGGCGCGGCGTTCGGGGCGCTGTGGATCGTCGGCCCCCTCATCGAGCGTGCCCACATGCGCGGCACGCACGCGGCGGGCGACGACCCGGAATCCGACGAGGCGCGCTAGCCCAGCAGCTGGAGCGTGGTCTCCAGGCGCGCACGCGCGGAGGAGATGACGTCGGTGGTCGACGTGCCGAGCGTCGTGTACTCGCCGTCGAGGCCGGAGGCGAATGCCCACTTGCCCGACTCGAAGCTGTCCTTGCGACTGACCTCGAGCAGGTCGGGGAGCAGTGCGCGCACGCCCTCCGCGGATTCCGATCGGCTCGCCGCCAGGGTCAACACACCCTCGTTGACCTCCTGGGCCGACGCCTTGAAGGCCGAGGCGAGCGCGTGCGCGTCATCGGTGCCGATGCGTGACTGGCCCGCGATGATCTCGGTCGCCTCGTCGAGGTGACCGAGCCCGCGCTGGAATGCCTGCCGAGCGACCTGCACGCCGCTGTCGATTGTCGCGAATGACATCTCGTCCCCGTTCCCGATTCGATCCCGTGCCCCGTCTGTCGAGGGCCGGCGCAGGCTCGTTGCACGGCGAACGGGCCGACGAGCGGCCGTCAGCGAACGGCCAGCTCGAGGATGCGCGGCTCGGGCGGCGCCACGTGATGGGCGGAGACCCAGTCGAACCCACCGGTGCGCTGCACGTGGTCGAGGCGCTGGAGCACGCGATCCGCGAAGGCCGATGACGCCACGCCGTCGAGGAGGGGGTTGTGCAGGTTCGGCATGCCCGCCGCGTCACGCAGCGCGCGCAGCTCCCCCGCCACCCCAGCGGGATCGAGGGCGCGAACGGCCGCGAGGGCGTCGGCGCCCAACTGCACGTGCCCGCCGACCGTCGTCGCATCCGCCACGAACCACGGCGCGAGGCGGGGCACGAGCGCGTCGGGCATCTCGCCGTTGCCGATGGAGCCCTGGTCGATCGCACCGACCGCGCGGTGGCCGAGCATCAGGTTGGCGGGGTGGCGATCGTCGTTGGAGAGCAGGTGGTCGAAGGTGCTGAGCAGCTCACGATCGCGCTGCGCCGCGCGCTGGGCCTGCGCTGGGCCTGCGCCGGCCTGCACCCACCGCCCCGCGAGTGCCGTGTCGAGCGCGGCGCTGCTGCGAACGCCGAGCGAACCCGCCGGCGCGCCGTCGATGAGCTGCAGGAGGGCCGTGTCGTCGCGGAGCACCGCCACCGGGAGCAGGTGGTCGATGCCGAGCCGTGCACCGATGCGCGCGGCCACGACCTCCTGCACCGCGCCCGCCGCCGC
>JAOPYW010000057.1 GCA_025964405.1 Thermoleophilia bacterium
GCCGCCGACGCCGATCGTGCTCCTATTCGACCTCGTGCAGGCGGGCGTCGTGCTCCACGCGGCGTTCACCGCCCCGATTCCGCAGCACCTCACGCGGCACGCCCGCGAACGCCTCCACGAACGGGGCGACCAGCTCGAGCCCGACCCGCAGCGTCGCCGCCGCTGGCTCGCGGCCACGGTCGATCGGGCCCTGCGCGCCGACGCGCTCACGCTCGATGCGCCCAGCTGGGCTGCATCTGCACCGCTGCGCCAGGGCTTCGGCTGGACCACCCGCAAGCTCGCTGGCGAGGAAGTCGCGCTGTTGGTCGCAGCTCCCCATTACGACGGGGGCAGCTGGAACGTCGTGACCGTGCTCTCGAAGTCGACGGCGATCTCGGTCGTGGGTCGGTTCGTGCGGGTGTGGAAGCGCGGCACCCGCCTGCTCGGCAACCGCATCCGGTATCGCACCGCCCCGCCCGTTCGTGAGGCGGCGACGCGCCCGCCGCGCCTCGGTGACCTGTCGCGCAAGCCGCGCCGCCCGCACTCGTTCCGCCCCCGCTCGCGCAACTGACCCGACCCGACGTGCGAGGATTCGGCCCATGGCCTGGCAGGACGAGATCAGCAGCGCGCAGTGGAGCCCCGGTGACGAGCTGCCCTCGCACAACGAGACGTGCATGGTGTGCGGCAGCGAGAGCCCGTCGTCGCCGCTGCTCGACCGCTGGCGCGTGCTCGCGGGCGGGGAGCAGGTCGGCACGCGCATCCGCTTCGACGACCGCCACCAGGGCGCGCCGGCCTACGCGCACGGCGGTGCGGTCGCGGCGCTGCTCGACGATGCGATGGGCTATGTCAGCTTCCTCGTGCAGCGCATCTTCGTGACCGCGCACCTCGAGGTCGACTACCGACGGCCGGTGCTGCTCGGGAGTGAGTACGACGTGGTCGCGTGGTGCGACGCGGTCGACGGACGCAAGGTGCACGCCACGGCGGAGCTGCGTGACGGCGACACCGTGATCGCCTCCGGCACGGGCCTGTTCGTGGTCGTCGAGCTCGAGCATTTCCAGCCCTGACGCGAGCGACCCGGCGCGCGCTCAGTACTGCAGGTTGAAGAGCTTCTGCAGGGTCGCGAGGGTCTTCCAGCCGCGCTGCGCATCCTGCGACGGCGCGAGCGTGCGGGCGAGCTCCTCGCGTCGACCGAACACGCCCTCGAGCGAGGCGACGATGCCGACATCGTCGGTGACGATCGCGTTCTCGTAGTTGCGGATCGTCGACGAGCGGTCGAGGTTGAACGAACCGACGGTTGCGAGGTCGTCGGCGATCCACGCCTTGGCGTGCGAGAAGCCGGGAGTGTGGAAGATGGTGCCACCGGCGTCCTGGATCTGCTGCGCCCAGGCGTAGCGCAGCGGGGCGGTGAAGAAATCCTGCGGCTGGGTGGCGAAGGAGCCGACCCGGGAGGTCACGAGCACGCGCACGTCGACGCCGCGTTCGGCTGCGGCCACGACCTCGCGCATCACCTTCGGGTCGGCGAGGTAGGGGTTCGCGATCCAGAGCCGCTTCGTCGCGGTGCGGGCCTGGTCGACGAACAGCTCGGTCACCTCGCGGCGGGTGCGGTTGCCGTTGGAGACCATGAGCGCCATCGACCTGGCGTCGCTCACGGGCGTGTCGAGGCCTCGGTGGAGGAGGGCGGTGTGGGCCTCGCTCACCGAGCCGCCGAGGGCGCGATTGCCGGCCACGTTGACCGCGCCGGCCTGCGCCGCGATCGGCCCCTCGGCGCGCAGCATCAGGTCGTGCCACGGCGCCCACCCGTCGACGACGTTCATGCCGCCCTGATACGTGACGCGGGCGTCGATCTCGTAGATCTTGCGGTGGTTGGCGGCGAAGTGGGCGTCGTTGGTGGGCCCGCGCCCCCACGAGAACTTCTTGATGTGCACGTCGACGCCGGCGTCGCGCAGCGAGGCCACCATCGCGCGCGCGGCCCGTCGCCCGCCGCTGGGAATGAGCAGGCGCGAACCGATCTGGTCGAGCAGCATCGTGACCTCGACACCGGCACGCGAGCGCTCCTTGAGCGCTTCGAGCATCGCGTGGGAGATGACACCCCCCGGCTCACCCGGGGCGACGGCGAACTGGCTGATCGTGATGTGGTGCTGGGCGCCGCGGATGTCGTCGAGCACGCGCGCTGCGAACTGCTCGGTTCCCTCGATGAGCTCGAGCTTGTTGCCGGTCGTCGCCACGAGCCCGCGGCCCGCTTCGTCGCCGAGGCGCAGGAGGTCGTCGACCTGCGCGTGCGCGGCCTTCGACGCAGTACGCGCCACGGCGCGCACGACTCCCAAGCTGTCTCCCCCGATCCCCATCACCTGGATTTCGGGAGATGCCGCCGTGTTTGGTGCAGATTTCGGGGGAGCGGCCACAGGTGGGCCGGTTCCGTGCGCGGTGGTGGCCACCGGGCGCATCGCGGCGTGCTCCCGGGCCGCTCCCACTGCGACAGTGGTGGTCGCGCTCCACCACCCCCGTCGTGCGTCGCCGCCCGAGAGGTCGCCCCGTGCAGGTCACAGCTCCGAACACAGCCCTGCTCCGTGGCCGCTCCAGCGCGTCGGCCCCGACCGCTGCGGAGTTCTACGCGCCGGTGGATCACCTGACGGGAACCGCCCTGGCGGGCGGCGTTCGGTCGTTGCTCGACCGGGCGGAGCAGTCGCCCGCCAACCAGAATCCGGGCCATTCCTATGACAAGGCGCGCGACTTCATGTTCGCGAAGCTCGACCGCGCCGCCGACGGCACCGGCATGGTCGACCTCTATTCCGGTGCCACGCTGCACGGCGTGAGCAGCCGCGGCTCGGCGAACGGCGCGGGCGTCAACACCGAGCACATCTGGCCGCAGAGCCAGGGGGCCACCGGGCCGGTCAAGGCAGACCTGCAGCATCTCGGCGCAACGCTCCAACCCATCAACGAATACCGCTGGCACCTGCCCTACGGCGACGTGGTCGACGCGCAGGACGGTGCCGCACCCTTCCAGTTGCCGCAGGGCGCCGGGTCGGTCGGCTTCGACGCCGCCGGGCGCCTCGTCTACGAACCGCGCGATGCGATCAAGGGCGTGATCGCGCGCCGCCTCATGTACGTGCAGGCGCACTACGGCGCGCAGGCTCCGCTGCCGCAGGACTGGAACAACCGAGGCTTCACCGACTCGCTGCCGACCCTCCTCGCGTGGCATGCGGCGCACCTGCCCGACGCCGCCGAACTGCGTCGCAACGACCTCGTGGCCGGTTTCGAGGGGATCCGCAACCCGGTGGTGGACCACCCCGAGTGGGCCGCCGACCTGATGGCCGGACTCGCGACCACGCCGGCTCCGCGGCCCCGCGACGAGCAGCTCACCGAATGGGTCGAATTCCTGAAGGATCCGTCGGGCGAGCACGGCGGCGCAGGCGTCGAACGGGCCGCCTGACCTAACTAGAGCGCTGACCTCCACTTCCGGAGGGCCGTGGCGTGCGCCGGGATGGGCGAGCCGCTACCATGCGCGGATCATCCGTGTGCTGGGCAGGTCCGGCGCACCGTTCTCCACAGGGGTCGCATGGAAGCCATTGCTCGTTTTGCCGCACGCCGGCGCTGGATCGTCATCGTCGGATGGCTCGTGCTGCTCGTCGGCGTGGGGGCGATCGTGTCGAACGTGGGCACCGCGTACAGCGACGACTTCAAGTTGCCCGACACCGAGTCGACACGTGCGTACGACGCGCTCGGCGAGGGGTTCCAGGGCGCGTCGGGTGACGTCGAGCAGATCGTCGTGCGCGCCGACGCGGGAGCGAAGGTCACCGATGCGAAGCAGCAGGCGCAGGTGGAGGAGCTGCTCGCGAAGGTCGCGAAGCTGCCGCACGTGACCGGCGTGGTCAGCCCGTATGACGAGGCCGGGGCCGCGCAGGTCTCCGCGAACGGACGCATCGCGTTCGCGACCGTCAACTTCGACGAGGCGGTGCCGCCGCTCGACATGAAGTATGTCGAGCGCGTGATGGATGCTGTTGAGGAGGCCGACTCGGGCGGCGAGGGCGTGGGCTTTGCGATCGGCGGCAACGGCGCCGAGCAGGTGCGCCAGACCCAGGCCGACGGCAGTACCCTGCAGCTCGTGGTCGAGCTCGCCGGCGTGGCGATCGCGTTCATCGTGATGCTCGTGGCGTTCGGATCCTTCTTCGCCGCACTGCTCCCCCTGCTCACCGCCATCATCGCCCTCGGCGTCGGGCAGTCGGTGATCGGGCTGCTCTCGCACGGCATCGGGGTCGCGAGCTTCGGGCCGCAGCTCGCCGCGCTCATCGGCCTCGGCGTCGGCATCGACTACTCCCTGTTCATCGTGACGCGACACCGGGTCAACCTGCAGCGCGGCATGACGGTCGAGGATTCGATCGCGGTCGCCGTCACGACGGCGGGTCGTGCGGTCGTGTTCGCAGCGATCATCGTGTGCATCGCGCTGCTCGGCATGTTCCTGCTCGGCGTGAGCTTCCTCTACGGCGTGGCGATCTCGGCGAGCATCGTCGTGCTGTTCACGATGTTCGCGTCGATCACGCTGCTGCCGGCCTTCCTGCGCGTGCTCGGCATGCGCGCCGTGTCGCGCCGCATGCGGCGCAGCATCGAGGCCTCGGCCAACCACGACGAGCACCTCGAGGTGTCGCCGGGTTGGCTGCGCTGGGGACGCCTCGTGCAGCGCCGCAAGGTGCCGTTCGCGGTGGTCTCCGCCGTCGTGCTGCTGGTCATCGCCATCCCCTTCACGTCGCTGCGGCTCGGCTCTTCCGACGCCGGTAACGACCCGAAGGGCACGACGACGCGCAACGCATATGACTGGCTCTCGGAGGGCTTCGGCGCTGGCTTCAACGGTCCGTTCCAGCTCGTCGCACGGGTCGGCTCCGACGCCGATCGCGCGGCGTTCGAGTCGGCCGTCGCGGCGGTCGCGAAGACCGACGACGTGGCGCTCGCGACGCCCGCGACCTACAGCGAGAACGGCAAGGTCGCGATCAGCCAGGTCTACCCGAAGTCGAGTCCGCAGGC
Organism: Thermoleophilia bacterium; assembly: GCA_025964405.1. Lineage (GTDB taxonomy): Bacteria > Actinomycetota > Thermoleophilia > Gaiellales > SKUG01 > JAGQUL01. The sequence goes on from JAOPYW010000057.1 coordinate 4,996, forward strand.
CGTGGCGACGTCCGACCTCCTGCACGAGCTGCGCGACGACGTGATCCCCGACGCGACGCGCGGTTCGGGCGTCGAGGTCTACGTGGGCGGCATCACCGCCGTGTTCGAGGACTTCGCGTCGGTGCTCGCGAACAAGCTCCCGCTCTTCATCGGCATCGTGGTCGCGCTGTCCTTCGTGCTGTTGATGCTCGTGTTCCGCAGCGTGCTCGTGCCGCTCGTGGCCGCCGTCATGAACCTGTTCGCGATCGGCGCGTCGTTCGGCATCGTCGTCGTGTTCTTCCAGTGGGGCTGGTTCGGCTCGGTGACCGGGCTCGAGGGTGGACCGATCGAGGCGTTCGTGCCGGTGATGATGTTCGCGATCCTGTTCGGGCTCTCCATGGACTACGAGGTCTTCCTCGTCTCGCGCATGCACGAGGAGTGGGTGAAGCGCCGCGACAACGCCGACGCCGTGACGATCGGCCAGGCCGAGACAGGGCGCGTCATCACCGCGGCCGGACTGATCATGATCTTCGTGTTCGCGAGCTTCGTGACGGGCGGCGAGCGCGTGATCGTGATGTTCAGCGTCGCGCTCGCCTCGGCGGTGCTGTTCGACGCGATGGTCATCCGCACCATGCTCGTGCCCGCGCTCATGCACCTCATCGGCCCGGCCAACTGGTGGATGCCCGCGTGGCTCGACCGCCTGCTGCCGAACCTCTCGATCGAGGGCCCGGCCCGCGCGGTGGAGCCGACGGCGGTCGCGGCCGCCGATGCTGCGACTGACACGCCGACGCACGACTGACATTCAGCGGCGTGTCAGTGACACGGGCGGTGTGCGCCTGGCGGCCGGCTACTTGACGATCGGCAGCACGAACTCGGCGACGCCGAGGTCCTCGCCGTCGACCTTCGTGCGGGTGGTCCAGCCGAGCGCACCGGGCACGGGGTCGAGGTTGTTGGCGACGGTGGGCTGGATGCGCTTGATCGCGGGCGAGGTGCCACTGAGGCCGGTCAGGATGTCGTCGACCGCGCCGGGCAGGTCGATCCAGGCGTACATGCCGACCTCCTTCGGTGGATCGACGGCATCGACCGTGTCGGTGTAGCCGTCGTCGTCGGCGAGCGTGTCAGCCTTCGACGCCACCGCGGCTGCGATCGTCGACGTCGCGCCCGGCGGGAAGGTCGCGACCACCAGGTCGTCGACGCGCTTCGCCGACAGCGTCAGGCCGCTGCTGGTGAGGAGCTTGAGCGCGTCGAAGCCGGTCGCCGCGAGCGCTGCAGCATCCCCGGGGGTGAGCTCGGCCGTGAGCAGCCTGCCGAGCTCCGACGCCGGCGCGACCTTCGCCGTCACCGACAGGCCGTCGGCCGAGGTGGTGATCGTCAGGCCGGCGGCCGCGAGCGCCGCGGTGACCTTCGTCGGCACCTTCGCGCCCTGGGCGCCGGCGAGCGACGACAGGTTGTCACCGGTCGTGGCGACCTCGATCGCCGGCCCCTTCGCGGTCGCCGGCGTCGGCGCCGTCACCGACGCGATCGTGCGGGTGACCGTGCCCGACAGGCTCTGCACGACGACGGTCGCCGTCGGATCGGAGTCGGCGGCATCCTGCGCGAGCTGGTCGTCCTCGAGGATCCACTCGAGGGTCGTGACCGCGGCGGCGCAGAGCTTCGTGGCGTTCGCCGGGCACTTCTCGGTCAGGTCGGCGATCTCGACGTCGGCCTCCTTGGAGACATCGGCCCAGAGGTCCTGCACGCGCTCGATCGCCGAGCCGTCGTTGACGGTGCCGCTGGCCACCTCGGTATCGGCAGGCATGCGCTCCACCAGCGCGCGGGAGCCAACGTCGGGCGTGGCGAGGCTGCGCGGGTTCGACCACGTGGTGCGCAGGCGCAGGCCGGTCTCGTCGATCGTCGCCGACATCCCGATCCAGTCGGGCACGATCGCGTCGACCGACGACGTGCGCAGCACCCGCGCGAGCCGCGCCCGCGTGTCGCTGCCGTCGTCGCCCAGTGCGCCATCGGAAGAATCGCTCGAATCGCCCTCCGCAAAGGTCGCCCCGGCATCGATGAGTGCGTCGGTGCCGACCGCGATGCTGATCGGAGCACCGTCGAACGCGCCGTCGAGGGCGCGGCGCGCATCGTCGTCCTGCGCGAGCGACTGGTCGCCGTCGTGCGTGGCGATGAGGCGCTCGAGCTGCTTCGCGCCGGGAGCCAGCAGTAGCAGGTCGCCGCTGGTGGTCCACGCCACCTGGTCGCCGTCGACCGTGCCGGTGGAGTAGTCGACGCCCTTGCTCGAGTGGGTCTCGACGTTCGTGAAGACCGAATCGAGCACGTCGTCGACGGCCGATTCGTCGTCGACCTGCAGCCACGCCGCGATCGGCACGTTCGACGAACCGCCGTCGGAGAGGTTGCCCAACGCGTTCACGTCGTTGGAGGTGATCGCGACCCCCGCCTCGTTGCCGAACGCGTCCTCGAGGTCGCCGCCGGTCTGCTTCCCCGGGAGCTCCTTCGCGATCTGGCCGAGCAGCGCTGCGCGCAGGCCGGTGCCGTCCTTCGCCGGGAGCGCTGCGGAGGCGAGGTCCCAGATCGGCAGTCGGTCAAGCGTGTCGATGCTCTCGTCGATCTGCTTCGGGTCGATCGACACCCGCGCGATCGCCCACGAGTTGGCGGGCAGCCACGCGAGCGGACCATCCTCCGACGCGACGTCGGACGACGTGTCGTCGCTGCCTCCACCGCCGCAACCGGCGGCGACCAGCGCCGCCACGACCAGCAGCAGGGCGGCGAGGAGCAGGCGCGAGGAGCGGGACGGGGAAAGGAGGCGAGGGCGGCGAGCAGGCGACGGATGCATGTCGAGTTGCCTACCCCCGCCCCGCCTGCGTGAACCAGCCCCGCGCGGCTTGCACCGCAGCGCCCTCGCCCGCCGGTCGCGCAGCCCGCTACCCTGCACGGATGCATCCGGCCGCCGCACCCGACACGCCCGCCGACGACCGCGCCGAGCTCGACGACGAACCGGTGCGCGCGCCGCACGGCCGCACCTGGGCGCTCGTGGCCCTCGGCATGGGCGGCGTCGGCATCGGCACGGGCGAGTTCGCCCCGATGGGCCTGCTCCCCCAGATCGCCGACGGCGTCGACGTCTCGATCACCACCGGTGGCCACGCGATCAGCGCCTACGCGCTCGGCGTGGTCGTGGGAGCCCCGCTCATCGCGGTGCTCGCCGCCGGCGTGCGGCGGCGCCAGCTGCTCGTGATGCTCATGTTC
>JAOPYW010000224.1 GCA_025964405.1 Thermoleophilia bacterium
TGCTCGGCATTGCCGCCCTACCTCGACCACTACAACAACCGCCGCTACCATACGGCCTGCAAGAGCACCCCTTGGCAGCGAGCAGCCTCAGACCTCTCCGCTGTCACCAACGTGTGTGGGCACTACATCTAGCGCTCCCACGCCAGCGCCCCCGATCCGTCGCCCCTACAGGTCGAGCGGCACGTGGCTCGCCTGCATGAGCAGCACGAGCGCGACGACGAGTGCGATCCATGTCACGCCGAGCCACAGGCGGAAGCCCGGGCTGACGTCGCGGTAGTACTCGGGCGCCTCACCCCGGCTGCGCCACCGCCGCCAGCTGTCGAACCCGCCGAGCAGCACGATGATGAGCAGGATCGGGTTCGGGCTCAGGAGGAACAGGCCCAGCAGCGCCACGAGGCCCGCCAGCCACAGCTTCGGGCTGAGCGCCGCCGCGATGCGACCGCCGTCGAGCGGCGACACCGGCACCAGGTTGAAGAGGTTGAGGAAGTACCCCGTGAACGCGACCGCGAGGAGCAGGTCGCTGTCGAGGGCGATCGCGGCTCCGTGCACCGCGAGGGCACCGAGCGAGCCGAGGATCGGCCCCGCGATGCCGACGCGCGCCTCCATCGCGGCGTCCTTGGGCAGCTCACGCATGGCGATGAACGCGCCCAGGAACGGGATGAACATCGGCGCGCTCGACGCGATGCCCTCGCGCTTGAGTTGCACTGCATGCCCGAGCTCGTGCACGAGGAGCAACACGACGAAGCCGACCGCGAAGGGCCACCCGTAGAACAGCGAGTACGCCGCGATCGACACGAGCATCGAGAACGCGGTGCCGAAGAACTTGAGCCCCTTGACCGCGATGAACGCGATCTTGCCGAACTTGAGGAGCGCCACGCCGATGAAGCCGAGCGGTCCGAGCACCGAACGCAGGGTGCGCCTCGGAACCTCGTGGGGCGCGGGCGTCGGCCCGGCCAGCGGTTCGGTATGCGGTTCGATGCTGGGTCCGGGGAGCGGCATGCGCGACACACGCTAGCAGCAGGCTCGGGTCGGGGTGCGCCGGACGCCACCCCTCCAAGACGCAGGGGCCGCGCCGACTGGTCCGGCGCGGCCCCTGCGGGCAATCGGTGGTGCAGTGGGGGTCAGGCCACGACGACCGTGATGCTCGTCGCTCCGGCGCCCGCCGGCATGACCTGCAGGGTCGTGATGCCCGTGCGGCGTGCCAGCACGCGAGCCTCGCGCTCGAGTGCCTTCGGGTAGATCACGGTCGCGCCCGCGTACTTGCCGCCTGCGTTCTCGACCTTGCCCACCTGGTACTTGGCAGCCTTGAGCTGGTCGCCGACCTGCTTGGCGTACCCCTTCTTCGAGCCGGCGTTGAACACGTCGACGTGCACCTTGGCGGGCGGCAGCATCGCCGCGACCTTGGCTGGTGTCGCCTTGGTCGCCGCGGCCGGTGCGCCGGCCGTGCTCGACGCCGCCACGCCCGGAGCCTCGAGCTGCGGGCTCGTACGCGTGGTCGCGGGAGTGGGCGTCTCGTCGCTGCCGAGGGCGCCGCCGATGGCGACGACCAGGGCGATCAGCACGGCTCCACCGCCGATGGCGACGATGAGGGTCGCGTGCTCGCTGCGACGCATCTGCTCGCGGCCGGCGCGCGCCAGGTCGGCCATGCGACCGAACACACGGTTCATCGTGTCAGCGACCCCATCGGCCCGATCGGAACCGAGCACACGCTCGGTCGCGCCGTAGCCGATCGCACCGAGGCGCGCCGCGACGGCGCTCCCCCGACCGGAACGCGACCGGGTCGGCGCGAGGTCGTCATCGCCCTCCGCCGCCCAGGCCTCGAGCTCACCGGTGTAGTCGCCGCCACTGCGGTCCCAGGGCGCCTCCTCGAAGGCATGGCCCATGTGGATCTCGGCCGACGCGGCGATCGCCTGCTCGGGCGACGGCCCGTGGAAGGACGTGGGCACGGCGTGGCCCGCGGCGGGCGCGGCGAGGAACGAACCGGCGCTCGGCACGTCGGGCAGCTCGGCGCCGAGCGACGCCGGCATCACTGGGGTGTCGTGGAGCGGCACGTCCTCGATGGCGTCCGCACCGGTCGCCACGGGCGGCTCGACGATCGCGTCGAGCTCCTCGTCGGTGACGAACATCGCGGGCGCGGGCGCCAGGGGCTCGACGTGCATGGTCTCGCCCGCCGGTGCCATGCGCGCACTGCGCTCGCGTACGGCCGTCGAGAAGTCGTGACCGGGACGAGCGTCGGGAGCCGTGGGAAGCTCCACCTGCACGCCCTCACCGGAGACGGTGCGGTCGAGCAGCGCCATGGCCTCGTCGCGGCCGATGCCGAGCGATGCCCCGTAGACGACCGCCGACGCGATCATCTCGTCGATCGTGTCGAACGCAGCGGGATCGCCACTCTCGAGCGCCTCGGCCTGGGCGACGGGAAGCCCGCTCGCGAGGGCGGCCGAAACCAGGTTGATGCCGCGCCATTCGCGTGCTGCCTGCAACGGTGAAGTATCGACGTTGATCATGGTCATGCTCGGTGTCCTCCCCAGTCGACGCGAGCCCTCCATACGGGCTGCGTCCGATTCCCCACCTATGGCTTCGCGCCCCCGTGGTCGATCTCCTGCAAGCGCGTGCAGGAATTTCTTCGCGGCATCTCGCGGCTTCCACCCCCGAGGATCGACGTTTGGGCGGGGAAAGTCATGGGAAGGCGTGCGGGATGAATCCTCCCCTCGCCCCGGTGCGCGTGGCACTCCTCGGACACGGCACGGTCGGCGGCTCGCTCCGCCGCCTCCTCCACGAACATCGCGACCACGTGCGGCTGGCCACCGGACGCGACGTGGAGATCTGCGCGGTGCTCGTGCGTGACCCCGAGCGTCACCGGCTCGAGGTCGGTGAGGCGCTCGCCCCCCTCGTCACGGAGTCCCTCGACGTCGTGCTCGAGTCGCGGCCCGACGTCGTCTGCGAGGCGATGGGCGGGCTCGAGCCCACCCGTGGCCACCTCCTCCGCGTGCTCGGCGCCGGCATCCCGGTGGTCACCGCCAACAAGCAGCTCGTCGCCCGGCACGGCACCGAGCTGTTCGCGCGTGCCGCCGAGGCCGGGGCACAGCTCCGGTTCGAGGCGAGCGTCTGCGGCGCGGTGCCGATCGTGCGCATGCTCCGCGAATCGCTCGCGGCCACGCGCATCGAGCGGCTCCTCGGCATCCTCAACGGCACGACCAACTACATGCTCAGCAAGATGGAGGCCACGGGCGCGGCCTACGACGACGCGCTCGCGGAGGCGCAGGAGCTGGGCTACGCCGAACCCGACCCGACCGAAGATGTCGAGGGCCTCGACGCCGCCGCCAAGCTCGCGATCCTCGCCGGCATCGCCTTCGGGACGACCGTCGACATCGACAACGTCCGCGCGACCGGCATCTCGGGCGTGCGTGCCGCCGACGTCGCCCACGCGGCCGAGCTCGGATATCGCATCCGCCTCATCGGTCGCGCGGAGCGCCTGACCGCCGCCGACGACACGACGTCGGTGCTCCTCGACGTCACGCCGATGCTCGTGCCGATCGCGCATCCGCTCGCGACGATCGTCGGGGCGACCAACGCCGTGCTCGTCGATGGCGACCCGTTCGGCCGCCTCGTCGTGCAGGGGGCTGGCGCCGGCGGCCCCGAGACCGCGTCGGCGCTCGCGGGCGACCTCGTCAGCGTGATGGGGTCCGAACCGAGTTTCCTCACCACCGACCCACACGTGGCGACGCTCCCGATCGCGCCGGCCGACGCCCGACGCGACCGCCACTTCGTGCGCATGCAGGTGGTCGACCAGCCGGGCGTGCTCGCCACGGTGGCCGGCGCCCTCGCCGCCCGCGACATCTCCATCGAGCGCGTGCTGCAGCAGCGCGCCGACGACGGGCACGCGACCCTGGTGCTCACGACGCACCCGTGCACGCCGGGCGCACTCTCGGCCGCACTCGCCGGTGTCGCCTCAACCGACCGCTCCGTGCTGCCGATGCTCGAGCTCGCATGACGACTCCCGCCTCCACCTCCGCCCCGACCGCCTCCGACGACCCCGCCGCTCCCCTGCGTATCCGCTCGGACGACCGCACGGCGCGCGGCGAGGGGCTGATCGCCCGTTGGGCCGACCGCATCGACGTCGACGACGCGACCCCACGGCTGACCATCGGGGAGGGCGGCACCCCGCTCGTGCACGCGCGGCGCCTCTCCGAGCGCCTCGGCGTGGAGCTGCACCTCAAGCTCGAGCTCGCCAACCCCACCGGCTCCTTCAAGGATCGCGGCATGTGCGTCGCCGTCGCTCGGGCGGTGCAGGCCGGCGCCACCACGCTCATCTGTGCCTCCACCGGCAACACCTCCGCCTCGGCCGCCGCCTTCGCCGCCGCAGCGGGCCTCCAGTGCGTGGTGATCGTGCCGACCGGCAAGATCGCCGCCGGCAAGCTCCTGCAGGCACAGGTGGCAGGCGCGCTCGTCATCCAGATCGACGGCAGCTTCGACGATGGCCTCGCCGCCGTACGCGAACTCAGCACACGTCCCGGCATCGCACTGGTGAACAGCGTCAACGAGTACCGCATCGAGGGACAGAAGACCGGCGCCTTCGAGGTGGTCGAGGATCTCGGCGGCACGGCGCCCGACTGGCTCTGCATCCCCGTCGGCAATGCCGGCAACATCACGGCCTACTGGCGCGGCTTCACCGAACTCCACGCGTCGGGGGAGCTGACGTCGCTCCCGCGCCTGCTGGGCGTGCAGGCCGCCGGTGCTGCGCCGCTCGTCGACGGCCACGACATCGAACGCCCCGAGACGCTCGCCACCGCGATCCGCATCGGCCGCCCCGCGCGCGGCGACCAGGCCCTCGCCGCGGTGGCCGACTCACGCGGTCAGCTCCGCAAGCGCACCGACGAGCAGCTCGTCGAGGCCTACGCGCTGCTCGCCAAGGATGCCGGCATCTTCTGCGAGCCCGCGTCCGCGATCTCGGTCGCGGGCCTCATCGACGCGATCCACGATGGCACCATCGCGCGCGGCTCCCGGGTCGTGTGCGTGCTCACCGGCCACGGCCTCAAGGATCCCGACACCGCCGCCACCATCGTGCAGCCGACCATCGCCTGCGGCCCCTCGGCCGCGGCGATCGCGGCCGTCATCGACGCGAACGCCTGATTGGCGGACGAATTTCCGACGGCCTGACGTCGATCGCCCACCAATTCCACAATTACTTCGCCGTCCCCCTTGTGCGACCCCGCAGGCCCGCTATGGTGTTCCCTATCGGCGCTGGTGAACAACTCCCCCGCGCCGCTTCCTGAGATTTCCTCCAGTGAAGATCTTCGTCGACATCCACACGTTCCGCCCGCGAGGTATCGCGGCGCCGTGTGGTGTCGTCGGCTAGTCCACTCCGGACCTCCGTACCGCCTTCCTGAACCACCTTCCTGACCGACGCATGCGTGCGTCCTCCGGTCGGTGGTCCACGCAGCGGTCACTCGACTCCACACGGCTCGCCCGCACCTACTCGCGCGCTGGAGCCCTGCCGCCCATCGGTCGGCGTGCCCACCACCACCCAGGAGGCCTCGCATGATGCCCCGTAGCTCACCCCAGCCCGAACCCCAACCCGACCCGCACACCCTCGCGGACGCGGCCACCCCCGACGCATCGGCACCATCCGATGCCACCCACCAGCCCGAGGAGCCGGTCACACCGGATCCCTTCTCGTGGCTCGACGCCACGCGCCCGAAGGCGCGTGCGGCACGACCTGCGCGACCGGCACACCTGCCGAACCCGCAGTCGCTGCCGAGCAGCGCCCCGCGCCCGCGACCAGTGCGTCGCGGCGGCCAGCGCTGAACACCCGACCGACGACGCCGGACCGGCACTCCGGCGTCGTCGGTAGGCTGGCGCCATGACAGCCAAGCTCCCCTTCACCGTCTCCGCCCCCGCCTCGAGCGGCAACCTCGGCCCGGGCTTCGACGTGCTCGCCATGGCCCTCAGCCTCCGCAACGTGGTGCAGGTGCGCACCGGCTCAGGCCTGGTCGACGTGCGCGGCGAGGGCGCGGGCTCACTGCCCACCGATGCCACCAACCTCATCGCGCGCGCGTTCGAGCAGGCCGCCGGCACGTCGATCGCCGCCGCGGGCGTCGACCTGCGCTGCACCAACGCCATCCCGCCCGCGCGCGGCCTCGGCTCCTCCACGGCGGCGGCCGCCTGCGGTCTCGTCGCCGGGTGGGAGTACATCGAGCAGGAGTGGGACGACGACGAGCTCTTCGCCGCCCTCGCCGCGTTCGACGGGCACCCCGACAACGCCGCAGCCTGTGCCCATGGCGGCATCGTGCTCTGCCACGACCGTCCGCCCGTGGGCGATTTTCCGGCCGAACTCGACGTGATCCCCCTCGGCGCCGCCGACTGGATCATCCCGGTGGCCGTCATCCCCGACCGCGAGCTGTCGACCGAACAGTCACGGGGCGTGTTGCCGGGGAGCTACTCCCGGCACGAGGTCGTGCAGGCGATCGGCGCCGCCGGGCTCCTGGTCGGTGGCCTCCTCGGAGGCGCTCCTGAACTCGTCGAATCAGCACTGGAGACCGACGTCGTGCACGAACCGCATCGCGCGGCTCTCGTGCCCGAACTCGCCGAGGCGCGCGATGCGGTGCACGCGAGCACGGAGGCCCTCGGCACGACGCTGTCGGGTGCCGGACCGACCGTGCTCGTGTGGTGTGAGCAGGGCGGCGCCGACCAGGTGGTCGGCGCCATGGCCATCGAGTTCCCGCACGCCGTGGTGCTCCCGCTCACGATCGACGCAGACGGTGCTCGCCTCGAGGGCTGACCCACGCACGCACGCCGCTCCCCCCGTCCGGGCGCCCATGGTCGCTCCGGCAATCGTGCCATCTGGTGAAACACCGGCGCCCCCGGCCGGCGATAGAACGGCAGGGACTGGGTGCCATGTCGAGCCGGGACGCTCGAACACGGACCACCGCTCAGCCCCGTGGGACAGACAACCTTCAGGGACCGCCGGCGTCTGGCCGGTGACAGGGGACACGCCATGGGATCCGTGCACGCTTCGACGCGCCCGTCACTTCCGATCACTGCAGCCACCACGCGCGCAGCGGCCGCCGACGGCACGACCGCGACCGATGACGCCTCAGACGACATCATCCTCACCGACAACACGGTGCAGAACACCTTCGACGGCATGGGCAACGTCACGGCGCAGGTGCTGCGCGACGTCGGCACCGTGAGCGGATTCGCCTCCGACGACCCCGAGGCCGGCTACCACCTCAACGGTGGCGCCATCGCCGGTGGCGTCGCGGTCGGCGGCGGCATCTCGGCAGTGGCCGGGCTCGCACGCGAGTTCAACAAGGTGTCGGAGGCCAACAACGTCTTCAAGGCCGGCGACATCCTCCCCGGTATCTTCCAGGGCGGCCCGGCCGTCGCGGCGAGCGCCGGGCTCAAGATCACGCCCACCCTCGTCTCCGCGATCATCGGGCCGGCGGCAGCAGACGGCATCACCGCCATCGCGCCCAACCTCGTGAAGAAGAAGATCGACGTCTCCAAGATCACCGACGCCGCCGAGAAGAAGAAGGCGACCGCGAACAACCAGTGGTCGACCTACTCGCGCATCGTCGCGGGCGGCGTCGTCGTCGGTGCGGTAGCACTCGGCGTCTTCCTCCTCAAGCCCGACCTCTTCAAGAAGTTCGGCACGAAGCTCGGCATCGACGGCGGGCTCGTCACGCAGCGCACGCTCCAGGGCACCACGCACGTGATCACCTCCAGGGGCAACACCGAGGTGCTCAAGGGCCTGCTCTCCGGCAAGGCCGAGATCGCAGCCGGACTCGCCGGCATTGGCAAGGCGCTCGCCAAGGGCGAGACCGCCCAGGTCGTCAAGACCGTCGGGGCGTCGGCACGCAGTGCGTCGACCTCGTGGCGTGCAGTGATCGGAGTCACCGGTGGCGTCGGCACCCTCCTGCTCGCCAACAAGGCAGCTGGCGCCGAGGGCGACGAGAAGCAGCACTACGCGATCGCGGCAGCCGCGGTCGGTGCGGCGACCATCGGCGCATTCGGTGCTACCGGTGCGGTCGTCCGGGCCCTCGAGGGCAAGGGCGGCGCAGCCAAGGCCATCACCGGCTTCAAGCCCCTGTGGGGTCCCGGCAAGGTCGAGCTCGCCACCGAGGTCAACGGCCTCCCCGGCTGGATCAAGAAGATCAACTGGCAGTGGTTCAAGAACTACGGTGCGATCGCAGGCATCACCGCCGTGCCCGCGGGCACGGCCGCCGGCCAGTACTACAACATCTTCAACGGGGATCTCGACACCATCACCAAGACCGGCAGTCCGTGGCGCAAGTAGCGCTCGGCGCTGAGCGGCCGAATGGCTGCGTCGAACTTCGCGAGGGCCCTCGAGGATGGACTACACGTCCTATCCTCGGGGGCCCTCACTCGTTCTCCTTGCCCTTCGGCCGCTCAGCGCCTCGGCGTGGTGGTCGGGAGGGTCCAGCTGGGCGCCGCTCGTTTGCTCAGGCGGCGACGGCGGTTGCCTTGAGGGCGTCGGCCCGCTCGCTGACCGCGAACTGGAAGGCGCTCCACGCGCCACCGATGCGCTCGAACGTGCGGTAGATCTGCCAGGCGGTCATGACGTCCTCGCGACCGCCACGCACGCGCTCCCAGTCACGGAAGCTCGGCAGGCGACCCGTGCGCAGCAGGAAGGCGGCGCCGTGCTCGATCGAGCGCACGAGGCGCTCGTCGCGTGACGGCGCATCGAAGCCGGCGAGTCGGAGCGCGTCGCGCATCGAACCGAAGGCCTTGATGTAGACGCCCCGGCTGGGCACGCTGCCACGCGCCTCCTCGATGTCCTTGGTGGTGGGGCGGCGCCCCAGCGTCTCACCGAGCGTGCGAAGCGCCAGGAGCAGCTCCTCGTTCGTCGCGCGGCGGCGCGGCATGAGGCCGGCCTCGCGCTTGGCTGCGTTCCAGGAACCGAAGTGGTCGACTACCGTCTGCGGATGGATCGTGCTCTCCGGGTCCTCCGCGAACTCGCGCATCGTGGGCGAGTTGCCCAGGCGGCGGGCGCAGTCCTGCAGCTCGGCGATGATCTCGTCGCGACCGTAGCGTCGGCGGAGGCGGCTCCGGAAGGCTTCGAGCTCGGCACCGTCCATGTCGAGGATGGCGGCGTAGATCGAGGTGGTCGGCTTGGGTGACGGTGACTGCTGCATGAGGTCGCTCGCTGTTCGCTCGTGTGGAGGTGCGACGGGCTCCACGACGGGAACACGTCAGACCGCCACGAAGGTGGCGGTCGTCAGCGGGCGACTGGTAACGCAGGTGTGCAACCGATCAATCAATCACGGTTGCGGTGCCTCTGCAGTCAGCAGTCCGGCATCCAGATGGATAGTTTGTCGCTCGCTACGACCAACTAGGTTGTTCATGCTGTATCGGATGCAAACGGCAGAACCTTGAGCGCAAAGACGCAACAAGATGCAAACGCACAGGCAATCGCGCAGGAGGTGGCGCGAAGGTGTGCAGAACTGCACGCCGGGTGGTTCGACCGAGGTTCCATTTTTCTGACGAGTGGCGAGAATGTTTCCAGGCGTTCGCTGGGAGCGACGCCACGCGCCACCGCCCCGGGAGGGCCCGATGACGACTGATACGCACCAGGATCCGCGCTGCGACGCCTGCGAGACCACGCTGGTTCGCGCAGGCGCGACCTGCCCCACCTGCGATCACGATGAGCACTTCGAGGGCGCGCAGCGCACGGCGCCGCCGATCTCGTCGAACTGGGTGCTCGGTACCGCCCCGAAGGTCAGCGTCCGCCCCTAGGACGATCGCTGTTGGCGCGATGCGCCGCGACGAGCCTCGCTCAGCCGATCCCGAGGATGAACTTCGCGTCGTCCGACATGCGATCGGGCGTCCACGCCGGGCTCCAGACGAGCTCGGGCTCCACCGTCTCCACGCCGGGCAGGGCGCGCACGGTGTTGACCATGCCCGCGGTGATCTCGGGGCCGGCAGGGCACGCCGGCGAGGTCAGTGAGTACGACAGCTTGACCTTGCCGGGCTCCGGGAAGGTGATCTCGTAGATGAGGCCGATCTCGACCACGTCCATGCCGAGCTCGGGATCCTCCACCTGGCGGAGTGCATCACGAACGGCGTCTTCTGAAGGCATCGGGTCAACGGTCATGTAGGCATTGTAGAGCGTCGCGCGATTCGAGGCGACGCGTCATGCTGCTGGTCACGTGACGACGACCTCCACCCCATCGAATCCGGCCACGCCCGAGGTCACGCCCGCGCTCGTGCGATCGCTCCTCGCCGAGGTGATGCCGCTCCTCGCCAGCGAGGAGATCCAGCTGGGGAGCCGTGGCTGGGACAACGAGATGGTGCGCATCGGCGACGGGCACGTGCTCCGGCTCCCGCGACACGCGAACGCGAGCCACCTGCTCCGCAACGAGCAGCGCTGGTTGCCCGAACTCGCGGCCCACCTGCCGCTCCCCGTGCCCGACCCGATCGCGATGGGCACCTCGGCCGCCGCCTGGGCGCACCCCTGGTCGATCACGCGCTGGGCACCGGGCCGCCGTGCCGTCGACGTTCCGGTCGGCGAGCGGGGGCCGATGGTCGAACAGCTCGCTGCATTCCTCCAGGCGCTGCACGCGCCGGCGCCAGCCGAGGCGCCGCACAACCCCGTGCGCGGAGTGCCGCTGGGCGCACGGGCCGCCATCATGGCGCGCCAGCTCGGCGAATGGGGTCATCGGGTCGATCCGCGTGACCGCGCGATGTACGAGACGGCATGGCGCGACGGCCTCGATGCTGCCGCGCACGTCGGAGAGCCGCAGTGGATCCATGGCGACCTCCACCCGCTCAACATCATCGCAACCGACGAACTACCGGCTCGTGTCGCCGCCGTGATCGACTTCTCAGACCTCGCGCAGGGCGACCCGGCCACCGACCTCGCGGTCGCTTGGTTCCTGTTCGGCGCGGATGACCGCGCGCGACTCCGCGGCCTGCTCGCGGCGAGCTACGACCCCGCCACGTGGGTGCGCGCTCGGGCGTGGGCGGCGCAGCTGGCGCTGGTGTTCCGTTGGCACCCGAAGAGCGACGACGCACTGCACGCCGCAGGACGCCACACGCTTGACCAGATGCGCCTCGACTGAGCCGCCCACCGCTCCCCCGAAGACACCAGGGGCCCCGCCGGATGACGAGGCCCCTCGATCGAACCTCGGCCCACTCAGCCGGCGGCAGCCTGGCGCTGGGCCTGGTTTCGACCGATCGCGTTGAGGAACTGGTCGTTGGTCTTCACTTCCTTGAGCTTCGAGAGCAGGAGCTCGAGCGCGGCCGGCGGCTCGAGCTGGTGCAGCACGCTGCGGAGCTTCCAGACGAGCACGGCCTCGGCGGGCTCCATGAGGAACTCCTCGCGACGCGTGCCGGTGCCGCCACCGATGTTGATCGCGGGGAAGATGCGCTTGTCGGCGAGCTTGCGGTCGAGGCGCAGCTCCATGTTGCCGGTG
>JAOPYW010000069.1 GCA_025964405.1 Thermoleophilia bacterium
CGCTACGTCGACGGGCCGAAGCTCCTGCGCGGCCTCACCCACCTGGCCGGGATCGATCGCCGCACCACCGCGGGCCAGCGCGATGCAGCCGAGCTCCTCCAGGGGGTCGCCGCGAACTACGTCCCCGAACGGATCGCCCGCCGTCTCGTGCGCGAGCACGATGCACCGGCTGGTCAGGTCGGGGAGCTGACCCGGCTGATCCGGGCCGCCACGGTCGGCGAGGCGACGCTCGCTGACATCCGCACGGCGGTGTCCGCGCGCGCACGCACGTAACGCGCGCGGCGCGCGTCGCGCGCCATGAACAACACGTCGCGCGGGTACAGGCCATCAGGATGTTCCGGTCGCCGGCGGTCCGTGTGTAGGCTGGCGGGCATGGCCATCGACTTCTCACTCACCGAAGAGCAGCAGCACATCCAGGAAGCCGTCAAGGCGTTCGTCGACGAGCGGGTGCTGCCCGTCGCGGTGCAGAACGACATGGACCACAAGCTCGACCTCGGGCTGATCGACGGCATGCGCGAGCTCGGCGTGCTCGGCGCCCCGATCCCGAGCGAGTGGGGCGGCGCCGGCCTCGACTTCATCGCGGAGGCCCTCATCTGCGAGGAGATCGAGCGGGGCGAGGCTGCCCTCCGCACCCTCGTGAGCGTGCACGTCGGGCTCAACTCCCTCTCGCTGCTCGGCAACGCCAGCGACGAGCAGAAGGAGCTGTGGCTGCGGCCGCAGGCGACGGGCGAGAAGCTGGCCTGCTTCGGTCTGACGGAGCCGAACGCGGGCAGCGACGTCGCCGCGATGCAGACCACGGCGATCAAGCAGGGCGACGGCAGCTACGTGCTGAACGGCGAGAAGAGCTGGATCAGCTACGCCGCCGTCGCCGACCACGCGCTCGTCTTCGCCAAGACCGACCCCGGTGCTGGCGCCAAGGGCATCTCCGCCTTCCTGGTCGACCTCAAGGCCGACGCGGGCGTCACCACGAGCGACTACCCGCACAAGCTCGGCGTGTGGGCCGGGTCGACAGGCTCGATCTTCTTCGATGACTGCGTGCTGCCTGCCGATCGGCTCGTGGGCCAGGAGGGCGGCGGCTTCAAGATCGCCATGTACTCGCTCGACCACGGCCGCTTCACGGTGGCTGCGGGCGCGGTCGGCGTGATCCGTGCCTGCCTCGAGGCGAGCACGAAGTACGCGAACGAGCGCGAGACGATGGGCCAGCGCATCGGCGAGCACCAGTTCGTGCAGGATTTCATCGCGCAGATGGTGGCCGACTACGAGACGTCGCGCCTGCTCGTGTGGAAGGCGGCGTGGGCCAAGAATCGCGGCGGCCGCTCCACCAAGGAGACCGGGCTCGCGAAGTGGATCGCGACGGAGGCCGCGTTCCGCTCGGCGCACAACGCCCTGCAGATCCACGGCGCGTCGGGCTTCGACGAAGAGACCGGCATCGCCCGCTACTTCCGCAACGCACGCGCGCCCATCATCTACGAGGGCACGACCCAGATCCACAAGATGCTGCAGGCCGAGCACGCGCTCGGATGGCGCGAGATCAACGGACCGGGCGGCGATCGTGAAGCGATCGGCGTGCCGGCCCGGCTCGCCAAGGCCTGACGTCCACGGCGCGATGCGGCCGCGATGCAGGATGGGCGGGCCGCCTGCGAGCGCGCGCCGTGGATGGTGGGCCGTCGCACTGCCAGCATCCCCGCATGATCTCGACCACTCCTCGCCTCGCTGCCCCGACCACGCCACTCACACCGAGCTCCTACGGGGCGCCCGGCTACCCGGGGGCACCGTCACTGCCCCCGCGTGGGCCGCAGCCGCACCAGCACGGCCCGAGCGACTTCGGCGCGCCCGGCTACCCCGGCGCACCGTCACTGTCGGTCGCATGTGGCACGGCGCGCCACTGCTGAGATGGAAATTCGGCGTGCTGCAGAGGTAGGCGCCTGAATACCTGGGTGCTCGGGCCCCCCGGTGCACTGCGAACCTCCAACGAGCTCCGCCGGCTCGGTCCCTGCACCGCCTGAACTGGCAGGGCGAGCTCACGTCAGGGCGGTGAGGCACGCATCAACGTGCATCAAGGCCAGGCGGCCATCTTTTGCGGTCAGTCGCTCAAGTTAAGCTCCGCGACACTTTTGAGACGGAATCTGTCGGTTTGACGACACATCGGGTGAAACGCATATGCCCGAACGGAGAATCCGTCAAGGGCCGAGCGGCCCACTCGCGTGGCGCCTGCATAGGCCTTTCGTACTTTCCGGAACCGGGTTACCACTGACCTACAGCAGGAGCGACCGCCGCTCCCGACACGCACCAAGGAGAACATCATGAAGGCTCGCCTTTTCGCACTCGCACTCGCCGCCGCTCCGCTCGCCGCATTCATCGGCGCCGCTCGCTCCGGCCGCTGAGCAGGAAGTTCGCTCAAGCAGCGGGTGTTGCGTGCCGATTGCCCTCTCCGGATGGCACGGCCCGCGACACCCGCTCTTTCTTCTTCGCCGCTCGACACTGCGGCGGCGAAGCAGCACGCTGTCGTCGCCTCGTTCGCCGACACGCCCTCCGCTCCACGCTGGCGCACCTCGTTCATCACCAGCCTGACCGTCGTCGCTGCGGTCAGTGCCATGGCCTGGATACTGCGCCATCCGCCCGCGTTCGACGTGCGGAACGCCACGATCGGCATCACGCTTCTGATAGCGACGCTCGTAGGTGTACGCACGCAACTCTCCATGCTCGGCGGGGCCATCAACGTTTCCGGTGAGACCATTCCACTCCTTGCCGGCATGCTGATCGCCCCGGACCTCGCCGTACCCGCAGCGCTCCTCACGGTGTACTTCGCGCCCGGTAGCCGGTCAGTTCGCGCGCTCGGCGGTTCTCAGATCCTCATCGCCGTTGTCGCAGCCACGTGGGTATCGCGCCTGTTCGGTCTCCCCCAGATCGAGCCGGGCACCTTTCTCGTCGGTGCAGTGACCGTCATGCTCACCTTCCTCGCCACGTCGTCCGTCGGAGTCGTGACATACGAGCGCATCGTGTGGCGGTCGACCCTCCGGTCGCTGGCGCCGACCCTCGTCGGTT
>JAOPYW010000225.1 GCA_025964405.1 Thermoleophilia bacterium
GTCCTGGATCGGCTCGAGCAGCACGGCGCCGGCACGGTTGCAGGCTTCCTTGAATCCGATCGACCCGGCGAACTCGAACGCCATCGTCGAGGAATCGGTCTCGTGGTACTTGCCGTCGGTCAGCTCGACGCGCACGTCGACCATCGGGTAGCCGGCGAGCGTGCCGCTGTCCATCGCGCCCTTGACGCCGGCCTCGATCGAGGAGAAGTACTCACGCGGGATGGAGCCACCGGTGATCTTGTTCTCGAACTCGAAGCCCTTGCCCGGCTCGTTCGGCTCCACGTTGAGCGTGACGACGCCGTACTGACCCGAACCACCGGTCTGGCGGACGAACTTGCCCTCGACCTTCTCGACGCGCTTCTTGATCGTCTCGCGGTACGCGACCTGCGGCTTGCCGACGTTGGCGTCGACCTTGAACTCGCGCATGAGGCGGTCGACGATGATCTCGAGATGGAGCTCGCCCATGCCCGCGATGATGGTCTGGCCAGTCTCCTGGTCGGTGTTGACCCGGAACGTGGGGTCCTCTTCCGCCAACTTCTGCAGCGCGATGCCGAGCTTGTCCTGGTCGGACTTCGTCTTCGGCTCGATCGCGACGCGGATGACGGGCTCCGGGAAGACCATCTGCTCCAGGATGACCTGGTTCTCCTTGAGGCAGATCGTGTCGCCCGTGCCGGTGATCTTGAGGCCGACGGCCGCGCCGATCTCGCCGGCGGCGATGCTCTCGCGCTCCTCACGAGTGTTCGCGTGCATCTGGAGGATGCGGCTGATGCGCTCCTGCTTGCCCTTGGTGACGTTGATCACCTGGGTGCCGGCGTCGATCTTGCCGGAGTAGACGCGGAAGAACGTGAGCTTGCCGACGTGCGGGTCGGTCATGACCTTGAACGCGAGGGCCGAGAACGGCTCGCTCTCGTCGGCGTGACGCTCGACCGGCTCGCCGGACTTGGGATCGGTGCCCTTGATGGCCGGCACGTCGAGGGGCGACGGCATGTAGGCGATGACGGCGTCGAGCAGGGGCTGCACGCCCTTGTTCTTGAACGCCGAGCCGCACAGCACGGGCTGGAAGGCGTTGGCGATCGTGCCGACGCGAATCGCGGCCACGAGCTTCTCGACCGGGATCTCTTCCCCACCGAGGTAGAGCTCCATGATCTCCTCGTCGTGGGTGGCGACCTCCTCGAGCAGCTTCTCGCGGAACTCCGCGGCGCGCTCGACGAGCTCCTCCGGGATCTCCACGATCTCGAACTCGGTACCGTCGTCGTCGCCATACTTGATCGCGTTCATGCGAACGAGGTCGACGACACCGCGGTAGTGGTCCTCGGCACCCCAGGGGAGCTGCACCGCGACCGGCACTGCGCCGAGACGGTCCTTCATGGTCTGCATCGACATGTAGAAGTCGGCGCCCATGCGGTCCATCTTGTTGACGAAGGCGATGCGCGGCACGCCGTACTTGTCGGCCTGGCGCCACACGGTCTCCGACTGCGGCTCGACACCAGACACCGAGTCGAACAGCGCGACGGCACCAACGAGCACGCGCAGCGATCGCTCGACCTCGACGGTGAAGTCGACGTGGCCCGGCGTGTCGATGATGTTGATGACGTGTCCATCCCACTCGGCAGTCGTGGCTGCGGAGGTGATGGTGATGCCACGCTCCTGCTCCTGGACCATCCAGTCCATCGTGGCGCCACCGTCATGCACCTCGCCGACGCGATGGATGCGACCGGTGAAGTAGAGGATGCGCTCGGTCGTCGTGGTCTTACCCGCGTCGATGTGCGCCATGATGCCGATGTTGCGCGTTCGCGCCAGTCGGCTCGAGGCTGCCGTGCTTACTGTCTTGGTTTCCGTGCTCACGTGGGTCATACCGCCGTGTCGAGGGGAAGTGTCGGCTGAAAATCTATCAAGGTGCTGGGTGGTCTGCGCCCTTGCACGAACAAGCGACCCTCACCTGGGACGTGACCGTCTCGAAACGGCCCGTATCACCACGCGAAGGTCGCCGTGCGTCGGCGTAGATCATGCAGGATGTTCTCACGAGCTGAACCCCTACCGGCTGACAACGTCGAGACGTTGGCCCGGTCGCACCAGGGTTCGGCCGCGATCTACCAGCGGTAGTGCGCGAAGGCCTTGTTGGCCTGCGCCATGCGGTAGATGTCATCCTTCTTCTTGTACGCGCCACCCTGCTGGGAGAGCGCGTCCATCAGTTCGTTGGCCAGTCGTTCGGACATCGACTTCTCGCGACGGTCGCGGGCGAAGCTGATCGTCCAGCGCAGGGCCAGGGTTCGTGCACGGCGGGCCGGCACTTCGATCGGGATCTGGTAGTTCGCACCACCGACGCGGCGGCTGCGCACTTCCAGCACCGGCGTGACGGTCTTGATGGCCTGCTCGAGGACCTCGAGCGGATTGCGTCCGCTCTTCTCCTTGACGATCTCGAGGGCGCCGTAGACGATGCGCTCGGCCACGGACTTCTTGCCGTGGAGCATGACCTTGTTGATGAGCTGCGTGACCAGCGGGGAGCCGTAGACGGCATCCTTCGGCACGGGACGCGGCTTGATATCTGCTCGACGGGGCATCAGTTGCCGCCCTTCTTGGCGCCGTACTTGGATCGACCCTGCTTGCGGCCCTGCACGCCGGAGGCGTCGAGCGCTGCGCGGATCACCTTGTAGCGCACACCCGGGAGGTCCTTGACGCGACCACCGCGGATGAGCACGACGGAGTGCTCCTGCAAGTTGTGGGAAATGCCCGGGATGTAGGCCGTGACCTCCATCGCATTGGTGAGGCGCACACGAGCGACCTTTCGAAGCGCCGAGTTCGGCTTCTTCGGGGTGGTCGTGTAGACGCGGGTGCAGACGCCGCGCTTCTGGGGTGCACCACGCAGCGCAGGGGTCTTCGTCTTGGTGACGACCTTCTTGCGCGGGTTGCGTACCAGCTGCTGGATAGTGGGCATGGGGGCCTTTCAGCCTCGGTGTTTCGTGAATCACGGATGCGCGGCGCGCTTTCGGGCGCACGAACGGGCAGTTCGCACTCCGGGGAGCGCAGCGACGTGGAAAGATACCACCGATCGACGGCGCGGTGCAACTGACAACCGACGCACCGCGCCGGACGCACCCGCCGCGCAGCTGCAGTTTATTGCAATTTGTTGTGCACGCTATAAGGACTGTGCGGAGCGCCTCAGGTCGAACGCCCACCTGCCGATCAATCGCGTGCATGGATGCACGAACGCCCCTCTCACGGATCCACCTCGTCGCGCTCGCGACCCTCGTCGCCCTGTGCATCGTGCCGGCGGCCGCGCACGCCGCGCCCACCGTCGGCGTCGTCGGCCCCGACGTGCTCGTGCGCCCCACCGACACGCCCGCCGTCGGCTCCACCGCGCAGCTCTTCGCAGCCGGCAACGAATTCGAATCGGTCCAGGTCGTCGTGCGGGCAGATGCCGCGAGCGCCCTGACCGGTGTAGACGTCGACGTCGTCGGCGCACTCACCGGACCCGGCGGCGCGACGATCCCCGCCGCGAACCTCAGCATCTACCGCGTCGGCTACTACGACGTGACCGGATTCCCCTCCGACGGCGACCTCGGGGGGGCGATGGGAGCCTTTCCCGACATCCTCATCCCGAAGGTCGACAGCTACTGGCTCGAGCGACGCGCCGCCTTCCCGATCGACGTGCCGGCCAGCCAGAACCGCCTCGCCTGGCTCGACGTGCGCACCCCCGCCGGTGCACCCCCCGGCACCTACACGGGCGCGAGCATCCGCGTCACGGCCGCCGGCGGGTTCACGCGCGACGTGCCGCTCCAGGTGACGGTCGCGAACCTCGACCTGCCCTCCACCACCGGCCTCGACGGCGGCTTCGACATCAACGTCAACAAGCTCTGCCAGGCGCACGACTGCGCGCGCTACCCGGGCGGCCAGTCGGGCCTCCACGAGATGTACCAGTCGATCGCGCTCGACGACAAGCTGACGCTCGCCAAGCCGCCGACGCCCACGCCGAGCGGACCGACCGACCCCACCTACGTGCGCTACACCAAGCCGCTCATCCTCGGCACCCAGACCGGCACCCGCCTGCGCGGCGCGAAGCTGAAGACGATCACGATCTACCAGTGGGCCGTCGAGAGCGCAGACGAGTGGCGACGGGCGGCCGACGCCGACGGGTTCACCGCGCGCGTACGCTTCCACTGCGACGAGGTCGGCACGAGCGCCGCGCTGTGGGCGAGCTGCCGCACCGCGTTCACGCGCGCGAACGCCCTGTGGCGCGGGGCTGCGGCCCCGGGTGCGACGGTCACCGACCTGCAGCTCGAGGTGACGACATCGATCGACGACGTGAACTGGGCGCGCGCGAACGGCTACGGCGACGTGGTCGATCGCATCGCCGTGCTGATTCCGCTCATCAACCGACTGACACCGAAGTCGGGACCGGCGTTCCCCGGCCGTCGCGCCGAGTTCAACACGTTCGCGTCGGGCACCACGGTCGGGGGAGCTGCGCGCCAGCTCTGGTCGTACAGCTCGTGCGCGTCGATGGGGTGCAGTTCGGCCGGGGCCGACATACACGCAGAGTGGACCGGATGGCCGAGCTACGGCGTCGACCAGCCCGGGTCGCAGGCGCGCGCGATGGGGTGGGTGTCGTACGAGTACGACGTGCGGGGCGAGTACTACTACGAGACGGCGCGCGACCTGCCGAGCGCCTGGACCAACCTCTGGGCCGACGACGGTGGCAATCACGGAGACGGCACGCTCTTCTACCCGGGCACGGTGGCGCGCGTGGGTGGAACCCACGACGTGGCACTCGAGTCGATCAGGCTCAAGCGCATCCGCGACGGACACGAGGACTACGACCTGCTCCAGGCCGCCACGTCGCGCTCGAGCCGGGCGAACGTGCTGGCCATCGCACGCGCCGCCTATCCCTCGGCGCAGCTGACCGACACCACGCAGGCGAAGATCGACACGGCGCGCACGCAGCTGCTCGCACTCGCGGCCGCACCCGTCGCACCGGGCGGGCCCACGCCGACCCCGACGCCGACGCCCACACCTACGCCGACGCCGACG
>JAOPYW010000085.1 GCA_025964405.1 Thermoleophilia bacterium
GGGAGGCGGATGCAACGGGGGGACGTTGCCGGCGGCGAGTGCTGCACGCTATGTACCAGTACTTCGCAAACCGCCCCGCGGTTGTTGCACGGAAGCGGCCACGTCGTGGCCGAACCACACGAAATGCCTGCTCAGGCGGCCGCAGTCGGGGGGAGCTGCATGCGGCCTGCGGCCGGGCGCTCAGTGGATGAGCTGCTCGAGCAGTCCGGTCGTGACGTCGTAGCGGAAACCGCCGATCTCGACGTCGTCGGGGAGGAGGGGGCACGAACGGAGGCGTTCGACGTCGGCCTCGAGCGTGCCGAGCTGGTCGCGGGAGGTGAAGAACTCGATCGACCCGAGGTCTGCGGTGGGGAATCGCTCGGCGAGTCGCGTGCGTAGCTCCTCGTCGGTGGTGGCTGCCATCGCGCAGTCGGTGTGTGCGACCACCATGATGCGGCGCACGCCGAGCACGTTCGCGGCGATCACGAGCGAGCGCAGGGCGTCGTCGGTCACGCGCGCGCCGGCGTTGCGGAGGATCTTCGCGTCGCCCGCGTGGATGCCCAGCATCGTCAACGGTTCGATGCGCGAGTCGATGCAGGTGAGGACGGCGAGCCCGCGTGCCGCCTGGGCCTTGAGGTCGCCGAGGTCGAACTGGTCGGCGTAGCGGCGGTTCGCGTCGAGCACGTCGTCGAAGGTCGTGGTCATGGCTGCAACCTATCGCGCGCCGGGCCCGGAAGACGACGAGGCCCCGGCTCGGGAGCCAGGGCGTGTCGTCGACCGGTGCCGACCAAAGGGGGGACGGTGGTGGCGGTGGTCGAGTGCGTGCAGCTTCGGGGGGACGAGGTCTCGCTGCCGGGCTGGCAACCGCTTCCGAAGGGGGGACGAGGGAGGCGGATGCAACGGGGGGACGTTGCCGGCGGCGAGTGCTGCACGCTATGTACCAGTACTTCGCAAACCGCCCCGCGGTTGTTGCACGGAAGCGGCCACGTCGTGGCCGAACCGCACGAAATGCCTGCTCAGGAAGGAATGGCGCGCGCGTTCACATGCGGCCGCATCTTCGGGCGGGCACGAAGTGGGCTCGAGGTGGCGCAGGCGCGGTTCCAGCGTGTGCCCGCGCGGAGCACGGCGGCGCGATGGCAGGGAACCACCGACCGGAGGGTGGCGAGCAGTTCCTCCGCGGACATGAACTTGGTGATGCATGCGGATGCTCCGAGGGTGCGGGCCATCTCGAATGCGTCGCTGTCATCCAGGGACGAGCGCACCACGACGACCGCATCGGGGGCGAGCGTCTTGAGCAGCGGAAGCGCCTCGAACCCGTCCATGACCGGCATGTTGAGGTCGAGCAGGATGAGCGTCGGCGCGAGCGCTGCCGCCTGTTCGGCGCCGAGCATCCCGTTGGGCGCGGTCGCCACGACCTCGAGGTCGGGCTGGTCAGCGACCATCGCGACGATCAGCTCGCGGCAGGCGGGGTCGTCGTCGATGACGAGGATGGTCGTGGGCTGGGCGTGCGTCATGTTGCTCCCACCTCGCGAGCCTCCGCCACAGCGTCGGCCAGGTTGCCTGTCCAGGGATCACCGTGCCCGACGAGCAGCGTGCGCTCCGGGCATGCGGCCAGGATGTCGAGCGAGGCGAGTGCACGCCCCGAATCAGCAGTTGCCGCTCCCGCGATGATGCGCGGCCCGTCGCCGTTGGTGTACGGATCGTGCGTCACGATCGCGTCGCCAGTGATGATCACCGACCGATCGGGATACCGGAAGGCGCACTCGCCGTCGGTGTGGCCGGGCAGGTGCACGACCGTGGGATGCCCCGGCACGTCGAGCACGTCGCCGTCGTCGAAGGTGTGCGTGGCCAGCACGCCGTCGACGGTGAGTGCGCCCTTCGCTCCCATCGCCGCGAAGGCGAGGTCGAACGAGGGGTGCCGAACCGCATAGGGGAGCCGGCTCCGCTCATGTTCGTAGTTCCACGGATCGGTGGCGAGGCGCTGATCCTGCGCGTGCACGTACACGGGGATGCCGAGCTCGTCGTGCGCGCGTCGCGCGAAGCCGACGTGATCGAAGTGGCCGTGGGTCAGGATGAGTGCGCGGATGTCGTTCGTCGACCGACCCAGCAGCTGCAGGGCGTCGTGCAGCGAATCCCAGGAGAGTGGGTGCCCCGCATCGACGATGCACAGCTCATCGTCCTCCTCCACGATGTACCAGTTGACGTACGCGTCCTCGACGCGATGGATGCCGGGAGCTACGTCGGGATCGAACTTCATCGGGCAGCCTCCAGCGCGGGGCGCAGGGCGCGGGCGCGCAGCACCTCGTGGGTGGTCCAGACGACCTCGTCCTGGTCGAGCGCCGTGCGCAGCGCCGCCGCCAGTGCCGCCGCGCGGCCCGGGTCGAGGTCGACCACCTCGAGCACGCACGACTCCTCCGCCGCATCCTCGTACAGACCGAGGCACGACCACAGCGTGGCGCCCTCGATGCCGGCCGCGCGCAGCTCCGCGCGCGCCGTCGGAGCAACCTGCTCGCGCGAGCCACCCACGTACATGCGTACGAGTGAGGTAGGTTCGGAAGTCGGGTGCGACGGCATGTGCCCGATGCTATCGATGGTTCGACCGCCGTCGTACGCCGAATTCCGACAGATCTACCGAAAGCTAGCATTGCTATCCACTGCAGCCGTGCAAGGCCGATCATCCGCGCATTCCAGGAGCTCACATGCACGTAGCAGCCGTCACGCCCAACCTCATCCAGCTCCGCCGCTTCGGTGCGGTCAACTGCTGGCTCGTGCGTGACGACGACGGTTTCACGCTCGTCGACACCGGCCTGGGCGGCGGCGCCAAGGGCACCGTCGCCGCAGCTGCGGCCGCCGGCGCGCCGATCGTGCGGGTGCTGCTCACGCACGCGCACTCCGATCATGTGGGGTCGCTCGACGCCCTGGCGCGGCTCCTGCCCGACGTCGAGGTCGGCATCTCCGCCCGTGACGCGCGCTTCCTCGCCGGCGATCGCAGCTTCGACCCCGGTGAGTGTGACAAGGAGCGCGGCGCATGGACGACCACGAAGACGGTGCCGACCCTGGCGCTCGAGCACGGCGTGCGGGTCGGATCGCTGGAGGTCATCGCAACTCCCGGGCACACGCCGGGTCATCGCTCGTTCCGTGACACGCGCGATGGCACGGTGATCGGCGGCGACGTCCTCACCACGTTCGGCGGCGTGCACGTCACGAGCCACCCGAACCGCCGGTTCCCCCTCGCCTACTACGGCACGGCGAACCGACCGCTCGACCTCAGCTCCGCAGCGGCCATTGCGGCGCTCGATCCGACGGGGCTCGCGGTCGGGCACGGCCCGTTCGTGCCTCAGCCCGCTCCTCAGCTTGCCGAGGCGATCGCACGGGCCCACGCCGCCCTGCGCGACTGACCCCCGTCAGCGCAGCACGCGCAGCTTGGCGCTGTCACGCGCGACCGTACCGCCCGACGTCGAAGTGATGCCGAGCGTGTAGGTGCCGCGCGCCGGCAGCTTCGCGAGCCTCACGACGTTGCGTCCAGCCTTCGCCTTGAAGGTGATGCGTTGCACGACCTTCGTGCCCCGCCGCACCTCGAGCACCACCGTGGTGGCCTTCGTCGCCGCGAACGGCACGACGAGCGCGTGGCGCGTGCGTCCCGAGTAGGCAGCCGCGCTCAGCACGAGGTGCAGCGGCGTGACCTCCACCGGCACCGTGACCGTGAACGGCACGGGCACCGTCACGGTCACGACGGTCGGGGCCACCACTGTGGGGGTGAGCTGGTAGAGGTACGTGCCCGATCCAGCCGCGACCGTCTCGTTGCCGGCCGCGTCGACGCTGCGCAGGCGCCACTCGTAGCACGTGCCCAGCACGAGGCCCGCGTTGTTGAACGAGGCCGGGTCGAGCGCGCCGATGTCGGTGAACGCGCTCCAGCCGCCACACACGCCGTTCGCGAAGGGCGACGAGCGGCGCTGCACGCGCCAGGTGACGTCGAGCCGATCGGTCGGTGCGGTCACGGTCAGCAGCACGGTGCTCGCCGCCTGCGCGCCGACGGCGTGGCTGACGGCACCGCCGGCAGGAGCCTCGTGGTCGATGCGCACCGGGTTCCCGTATGCGGCCGTGCTCGAGTTGCCGACCCGGTCGGTCGAGGTCGCGGCGTAGCGGTAGCAGCCGCTCGCACCGGGGGTGTCGGTCACGACGGGCAGCTCGCCGTCGACCGAGGTCGCTGCCTCCCAGGTCGCCGCGCAGGCATCCTTGGTCAGTTCGGCGCGCTGGCGCACGACGACGGTCGTGGCGACGCCCGACCCGGCGTCGCTCCCGCCGGAGGCCGAGATGGTGACGCTCCCCGAGGCGTTGAGGCCGGTGGGGTAGTTGATCAGCGCGCCCGTCGGAGCCGCGCCATCTGCCGTGATGACGCCCGTCACCGTGCTCTCGACGTTCGAGGCGTTCTTCGCCTTGGCATCGATCGTGCCGGGTGACGCGGCGCCGGGGTTCCAGGTGTACTGGGCCTCGAACGGGTCGGAGAGGTCGTTGAGGCCGATCGGGTTCGACCATCCGCCTGCGGCGATGGCGGGGAAGGTCACCCCGTTCGCTGCGTCGCTCGGCACGTTGATGGTGGCGCGGAGCCGGAGCACGCCGGCGGGCGCGTTGGGGCGGAAGAAGATGGTGGCACCCGGTGCGGCCTGGTAGACCGATCCGGCAGTGCCGCCGGTGCCGACCTCGCCGGTGAACGAGCCGGTCGGCGGCACGGCGGGCGGCGTGGTCGAGTAGACGTAGGTGCCGGAGCCCGGTGCGAGTGCCTCGTTGCCCACGTCGTCGACGCTGCGCAGGCGCCACTCGTAGCAGCGGTTGGCAAGCATCGTCGCGTCGTTCAGCGTGCCGGTCGGGTTGAGGGTCGAGCCGATGTTGGCGTAGGTCGACCACGCGCCGCAGACGCCTCCGACGTACGGCGCCTCGTGGCGCTGCACCCGCCAGCCGAGGCCCGACAGGTCGGAGGGCGTGGTGATCGCGATGTTGATCGCGCTCGAACCCATGACTCCCACGGCGTGGCTGATCGCGCCACCCGTCGGTGCCTCCCGGTCGATGCGCACCGTGCCGCCGCTCCACGTGCGCGGGATGCCGACGTTGTCGACGGCGTTCAGCGCGTAGACGTAGCACCCACTCGTCGCGGGCGTGTCGGTGAAGCTCGCAGCCGACGCCTGCAGCGTCACGGGCGCGGAGTCGACCCCACAGGAGGTCGCGCCTGCTGCGAGGTCGGCCCGCGTGCGCGTGACGCTCGCCGACCTGAGTCCGGAACCGGCATCGGTGGGAGCCGTCACGGTCAGGGCGGTCATGCCGACCGAGCTCGGGGCTGCGGAGTAGCCGATGTTGCCGCCCGCAGGCGGGATTGCATCGGCGCTGATCACGCCCGCGATCGAACTGGTGGTGTTCGCCGAGTCGCGTGCGGTGGCGGTGACGGTGCCGGGCGAGGCCGCCCCGGTGGCCCAGGTGTAGCTCACCTCGTAGGGAGGAGCGACCACGTTGAAGGCGCCGGGGTTCGCCCAGCCCGAGGCTGCGATGGTCGGCAGAGTCACACCGTTGGCCGACGACTCGGCTTCGGTGGTGGTCGCCCGCAGTGCGAGCGAGCCGCTCCCCGTCGCGTTGAACCAGATGGTCGTACCGGGCGCCGACTGGAACACCGTGCCGCCCGGCCCGCCTGCCCCGACCGTGCCGATGAACTGGCCGACCGGTGGCGTGACCGGTGGCGTGAGCGTGTAGACGTAGGTGCCGGAGCCCGCGACGAAGGCCTCGTTGCCGACGTCGTCGAGGCTTCGCAGGCGCCACTCGTAGCAGCGGTTGGCGAGCATGCCGGTGTCGCTGAAGGAGCCGGTCGGGTTCAGGGTCGAGCCGGTGTTCGCGAAGGCTCCCCATGAGCCACACACGCCCCCGGCATAGTCGGCGGAGCGGCGCTGCACGCGCCACGTCGGTGTCGAGATGTCAGTCGGTGCGCCGACCGTCACTACGACCGCGCTCGAGTTCTGCAGTCCGGTGACGTGGCTGACCGAGCCGCCGGTGGGTGCTTCGCGGTCGAGGCGCGCGGCTCCGCCGGTCACGACCTGCGCCGGATTGCCGACACGGTCGGTCGTGGTGAGCGTGTACCGGTAGCAGCCGCTGGTCGGCGGCGTGTCGGCGAAGGTGGGGAGCAGTCCCGTCACGGCCACCGGTGCGCTCCAGGTGGTGGCACAGGTCGCGCCCGCGGTCAGGTCGGCACGCTCGCGCGTGATCGAACTCGACGCCACACCCGAACCGGCGTCGGTGGCCGAGGTCACCGTCAGGGCGATCGTCGCGGCGTTCGTGCTCGCGGCCGAGTAGGCGATGGCGCCACCCGCAGGTGGATCGCGGTCGAGGCCGACCGTCGCATTCACGGTGCTCGGGTTTCCGGCGCCGTCGCGCAGCGTTGCCGACACCAGGCCCGGTCCAGCAGCGGCGAGCGCCCAGGCGTAGGCACCTTCGAACGGCGCCGACGCATCGAGCAGGGGGCTCGGCGATGTCCAACCGGTGGCCGTGATCGACGGCAGCGTCACGCCCCCTGCCGCCATCGCCGGGTCGTTCGGGTTCGCGCGGAGGGTCAGTGAGCCGGTCGCCCGGTTGCTGAACCAGATCGTGTCGCCCGGAGCGGCCTGGTAGACGCCGGTGCCGGATCCCGTGACGGTGCCGACGGTCGGCGGGCTCGTCGCGTACACGTAGGTGCCGGCGCTGGCGACGAGTGCCTCGTTGCCGACCGCATCGACGCTGCGCAGGCGCCATTCCCAGCAGGTGCCCGCGGTGAGCCCCGTGTCGGTGAAGTCGCTCGCCGGGTTGATCGGCCCGGTGTCGGTGAACGCCGACCAGGTGCCGCACACCCCGCCCGTGTAAGTCGCACTCCGGCGCTGCACGCGCCACGCCGGCGCGGAGATGTCAGTCGGCGGAGTCAGGGTGAGCAGCACGGCGCTCGACGCCTGGATGCCACCGACGTGACCCAGGCTGCCCCCGGTGGGAGCTTCCCGGTCGATGCGTACGATTCCGCCCGACACCGCCTGGGAGTTGCCGACACGGTCGGTGGTCGTGACGGTGTAGACGTAGCAACCACTGGTCGGGGGCGTGTCGGTGAGCGTCGGGAGCGAACCGCCCACCGCCACCGCGGCTGCGTAGGTCGCGCCGCAGGTCGCGCCCGGTGCGAGCTCGGCACGCTGCCGCGTCAGGGTCGAGCCTGCGACCCCCGAACCCGCATCGGCGCCGAGGGCCGCGGTGATGCTCGTGGCTCCGTCCGAGGTGTTCGATGCAGCGTAGGAGATGCTCACGCCCGTCGGAGCGACCCCGTCGGCCGCGATCGTGTTGGTCATGGTCGTCGCGCTGTCCTGCGAATCGCGGGCCACCGCCGTCACGGCTCCCGGCGCGGCAGCGCCCGCCTCCCACGCATAGGTGAGCTGGAACGGCGCGCTCGCGACCGAGGTCGCGGCCGGTCCGGCCCATCCGCTCGTCGCGATGGTCGGCAGGGTCACGCCGTGGGCCGTGGTCTCGGCGACGAACGGTGTCACCTTCAACGTCAGCGAACCGAGCGACGTCGGGTTGAACCAGATCGTCGAATCGGGCGATGCCTGATGGTACGAACCGGTGCCGCCCACAGCTGCGAGCGTGCCCACGACGACGGGCGCCGGGGGTGTCAGGGTGTAGACGTACGTGCCCGACCCACTGGTGCTGGATTCGTTGCCGACCGAATCGACTGCCCGCAGTCGCCACTCGTAGCATCGCCCCGACGTCAGGCCGGTCTCGTTGAAGCTCCCCACGGCGTTGGTGGGGGAGCTGTTGGCGAATGCGCTCCAGCCGGCGCAGACGCCGCCGGTGTACGTCGCGTCGCGGCGCTGCACGTTCGTGGTGACGAACGAGTTGTCGGTCGGGGCGGCCACCGTG
>JAOPYW010000100.1 GCA_025964405.1 Thermoleophilia bacterium
AAGCACCTCCAACTCAATCAGCGGGGACCTTCATCGTGATGCAGGGGACCGACCGCTCCGCGGCCGATCCCCTGCATCACGCCACCGCTACCGCGGTGTCACTAACCTGTGTGGGCAATAGAGCTAGGCGCACGCCACGATTCGCCTCCGCGAGATGAATGGATGTTCCTGCACACTCGACGAACACGGCATTCCGTCGTACGTTGGAGGCGTGACGAACCCCCTCGTCAGCGGCGCGACTCCCCAGCGCGCCACCACCACTGCTTCGGGATCGACCCTCGCGCCGCGCGCGAAGGCGTCGAACGCTGCCGCCGGATCGCCGACGCGCGCGGCCCAGACGGCCCTGCTCTTCCAGTCACTCATCCAGAACGCCCAGCTGCAGGCGATCAACGCGATCGCCGACACGTCCACCGAGGAGGAGGGCGGCGAGGAGGGCGAGGCCGACATCTTCGGCGGCACCAACCTCGATGGCACACCGGTGGAGGGAGCGACCGGCGGCGCGGCAGACGGCGTCTCCTCGCTCGGCCTCGACCTGTCGTCGCTCGGCGTGACGGGCACCGATGCTGCTGCGATCTCCGGGCAGCTGCAGGCGCTGCTCGGCACGAGCCTGACGGGCGGGGGCAGCACGGCCGACGTCGGCTCCACCGCCCAGGTCGCCGTCGATGCGGGCGCCAAGGCCAACGCCGCGACGGTCGCGTCTGTCGCGAAGCAGGTGGGCGTGGATCCCGTGGCGGCCGTCGCGATGATGCTCGTGGAGAGCGGTGGCAACGCGCACGCGGTCGGCGATGGCGGCACGAGCTTCGGCCTGTTCCAGCTGCACGAGGGCGGCATGCTGTCGTCGGCGGGCCTGAGCTCGACACAGGCCTTCGACCCGGCGACCAACGCGCGAGTGTCACTGACATCGCTCGCGCACCAGCAGCGCATCGGGCCTGACCGCTCGCCGGGCGAGATCGCAGCCGCATCGCAGCGGCCGGCGGATCCGGCCGGGTACGCGAAGCGCGTCGATGCGATGATGGAACGCGCCCGCGCCCTGCTCGGTGGCACGTAGACCGACATCCCGGCAGTGGAAGTTCCGTTCGCAATGCAGATCATCAAGCGATGATGATTCCGGCCGATATGGTCGCATGTCCTTCCTGCATCGTCGCCGAGATCGCCAGCGCGCCAACGCCATCAGCAAGGGCGAATACGACTATGACCTCGCCGCCCTGCACCTGCAGATGCTCGTGGCCATGGCGTCAGCCGACAACGAGTTGCGTGCGGTCGAGGTGGAGGAGCTCGCACGCTTCGTCGAGCGGGTGAAACTGCCCGAGCGCGATCGTCCGCGCCTGCAGGACCTGCTGCGGCTGCTCATCGATTCGCCACCGGAGCTCGACGCGATGCTGCGTCAGCTGATCGAGTTCGACGAGAACCCCCGCGTGCGTGAACTGTTCGTGGGCGACCTGGCGCGCCTCGCGCACGCCGACGAGTACATCGACCACCGTGAGGAAGCGCTCCTGCGGATGGTGTGTGGCGCGTTCGGCCTGCCGCCGCGCAGCCTGCACGGCGACGAGACGCGCGCCGCGAGTGACGCCGAGACCGAGGAGCTGCGCCTGCTGGTGCGCTCGCTGGTGACGGAAGCCGCGGCCTGAGGCCCACGCGCGGGTGAAGATCGCATGTGATGCCGTGCAGCGCCTTGCCGTTGGGGAGCAGGTGCGGGAGTATGCCTGTCGCGACGTCAGCTGCGAAAGGACACTCGATGTCACCCATCATCACGCGCGTGCACGGCCGACAGATCCTCGATTCG
Organism: Thermoleophilia bacterium; assembly: GCA_025964405.1. Classification (GTDB taxonomy): domain Bacteria; phylum Actinomycetota; class Thermoleophilia; order Gaiellales; family SKUG01; genus JAGQUL01. The sequence continues at coordinate 1,784 of JAOPYW010000100.1, forward strand.
CGAGGAAATCCCACCGTCGAGGTGGAGCTCGAACTCGAAGGCGGTGCGCGCGGGCGCGCAGCCGTGCCGAGTGGGGCGTCGACCGGATCGCACGAGGCGATCGAGCTGCGTGACGGTGGGGAGCGCTGGTCGGGCAAGGGCGTGACGCAGGCAGTGGCGAACGTGAACGGTGAGATCGCGACCGCCCTGGTCGGCACCGAGGGAGCTGACCACGCCGCGGTCGACCGTCGACTCATCGAGCTCGACGGCACCGACAACAAGGCCCGTCTGGGTGCCAACGCCATCCTCGGCGTGTCACTCGCACTCGCCCGGGCGCTCGCCGCACACGACGGCGTCGAGGTCTGGGAGTGGCTGCGCGGTGCCTACGCGATCACGGCACCCGCCGTGCTGCCGGTGCCGATGCTCAACGTCATCAATGGTGGCGAGCACGCCAACAACGCGATCGACGTGCAGGAATTCATGGTCGTGCCGCACGGCTTCGACAGCTTCACCGAAGGTCTGCAGGCGGCGACGCGCACCTTCCACACCCTCAAGAAGCTCATCGACCAGCGCGGCCTGTCGACCGCGGTCGGCGACGAGGGTGGCTTCGCCCCCGACCTGGGCTCGAGCGTCGAGGCGCTCGACCTGCTCGTGGAGGCGATCACCGCTGCCGGCTTCACGCCGGGTGAGCAGATCTCGATCGCGGTCGACGTCGCGGCGACGGAGTTCTTCCGCGACGGGCAGTACCACCTGAGCGGCGAGGGCACCGTGCTCGACGCCGAGGGCATCGTCGCGATGTACGAATCGTGGATCGACGCCTACCCGATCGTCTCGATCGAGGATGGCACGAGCGAGGACGACTGGGCCGGCTGGAAGCTGCTCACCGAGCGCCTCGGCGATCGCGTGCAGCTCGTCGGCGACGACATCTTCGTCACCAACCCCGAGCGCCTGCAGCGCGGCATCGACGAGCACATCGCCAACTACATGCTCGTGAAGGTCAACCAGATCGGCAGTCTGTCGGAGACGATCAGCGCCATGAACCTCGGCCTCGGCGCCGGCTACGGCAACGTCATGAGCCATCGCTCGGGCGAGACCGAGGATCCGATCATCGCCGACCTCGCCGTGGGCACCGGGTGCGGCCAGATCAAGACGGGCGCCCCCAGCCGCAGCGACCGCGTCGCGAAGTACAACCAGCTCCTGCGCATCGAGGAGTCGCTCGCGAGCGACGCCACGTATGCGCGACCGTTCGACCACGTGCGCATCAGCGCACACTGAAAGCGAGACCATGGGTATCACCGACGACCTGCTTCCCCGCCGCATCCGCCACACGAAGATCGTGTGCACCATCGGACCGGCATCGAGTGAGGAGCACGTGCTGCGCGAGATGGTCGAGTCGGGCATGAACGTCGTGCGACTCAACTTCTCGCACGGCGCACACGCCGACCACCAGGTGGTCGTCGAGCGCATCCGCAAGATCGCCCGCGAGCTTGCCCGCCCCATGGCGATCATCGCCGACCTGCAGGGCCCCAAGATCCGGGTCGGTGTGCTTCCCGGCGAGCGCCTGCTCGAGACCGGCGACCTGCTCACCATCCTCACCCGTGACCTGCCGGCACCGGAGGACCTCGCCGACGACGAGCTCCCCGTGAAGCTCGAAGCGCTCGCCCGCAGCGTGGAGAAGGGCTCGAGCATCATGCTCGCCGACGGCTCGATCAAGCTGCGCGTGCAGGACGTGTCGGTCAGCACCGGTCGCATCGGCTGCCTCGTGGAGGAGGGCGGACCGATCTCGACCGCGAAGGGCGTGAACCTGCCCGACGTCGAGCTCGACATCCCGTCGCTCACCGAGAAGGACATCACCGACCTCGCGTTCGCGATCACGCAGAACGTCGACTACATCGCGCAGAGCTTCGTGCGCAGCCCCGACGACGTGGAGCGACTGCGCCAGCTCATCGCCGACCAGGTCGAACCGGGTGGCTGGCGACCCCAGATCATCTCGAAGATCGAGAAGCGCCAGGCCGTCGAGCGCCTCGACGACATCCTCGCGGCGTCCGACGGCGTGATGGTCGCGCGTGGCGACCTCGGTGTGGAGCTGGGCGCAGCCGACGTGCCGCTCGTGCAGAAGCGCATCATCCGCCGCGCCAAGGACCTTGGTATCCCCGTCATCACGGCGACGCAGATGCTCGAGACGATGACCTACAACCCCGAGCCCACCCGGGCCGAGGCGAGCGACGTGGC
>JAOPYW010000111.1 GCA_025964405.1 Thermoleophilia bacterium
GCACGGTGCCGATGGCCGCCAGCACGAAGCCACCGATGACGACGACCGTGGCCTGCAGCATGCGGTCGTGCGACGCGTGGGTGCCGACGTAGAAGCCGCCGGCGAGGAAGCCGATGAAGAACGAGAGGCACGTGATGAACTGCACGAGCGACTCGGAGACCGAACCGACGTCGAGCACGGCCAGCACGGCCCACAGCAGGAGTGAGATGCCGACGATGGTGCCGACCGCGATGGCGAGTGCGCGCACGACGATGCCATCCTCGATGCGGTCGTGCTGGACGACGTCACGCTCGCCCTCCGGATGGTTCCAGCTCTTCTGCTCGATCATACCTTAGATCCTTTCTGGCGACCGGGGTCGCGGAGGTTGGCTCGAGGAACGTGGTTTCCGAACGTGCGGCGAGTAATCCAACGGCGACTGCCGCAAGCGGGAGGTTCCAGCAACTAGCATCGGCGCATGCAGATCACCCCCGTCGCCCCCGTCGCCTACTTCCAGCCCCCGAATCCCGAGCGCGCGCGCATGCAGCTCGAGACCGTGCAGTTCGACATGTCGAAGCTCGACCGTCAGCTGCGCACCGACATCGCCTCGAGCGCGCCGATCGCGGGCCCGTTCCCGGCCCAGGTCGCGGCGCTCGCCACCGGCCTGCGCAACGCCGGCTCGGCGCTGCGTCCACTCGGGTCACGCGAGGCGATCCTCGGGGCGGCGCTGATCGAGGCGTCGGGTGACGTCACCCGCTTCGCGGCCGAGCTGCAGCAGGCGCAGGCCGCCGGCCAGCACATCGACGCCGACGCAGCCTGGCTCCATCGCTTCGAGCGACCGACCGAGCTCGTGACCGTCGCCTTCGACGTGCTCGACAGCTCCTCGACCTGGGGCTGAGCCACCGCGCAGACATGAGTTGAGGCGCCGTCTCCACTTATACGGGAGCCCTTCCTACAGGTAGCCTGTCGAGCTGGTACAACTCCGGGATGTCTTCCGCCGTTGCCGCTCCGCCTCGCACGCACACCTCCATCACCCTCATCGTGCTGGCGGTGAGCGCCCTCGCCTACGCGCTGCTGCAGTCGCTCGTCGCGCCCGCGCTGCCGAACATCCAGGCATCGCTCGACGCGTCGCCCTCGGCGACCTCGTGGATCCTGACCGCCTACCTGCTGAGCGCCTCGATCACGACGCCGATCCTCGGCCGTTTCGGCGACATGTTCGGCAAGGAACGCATGCTCGTCATCGTGCTCTCGCTGCTCGCGCTCGGCACGGTGATCTCCGCACTCGGCAACACCGTCGGCATCGTGATCATCGGCCGAGTCGTGCAGGGCTTCGGCGGCGCGGTGTTCCCGCTCTCGTTCGCGATCATCCGCGACGAGTTCCCGAGCGACCGGGTGCCAACGGCGATCGCGCTCGTCTCGGCGATCATGGGCATCGGGGCCGGCCTCGGCATCGTGCTCGCCGGGCCCGTCGTCGAACACCTCTCCTACCACTGGCTCTTCTGGTTCCCCGGCATCGTGGTGGCCGCCGCAGCCGTGGCGGCGTGGCGTTTCGTGCCCGAGTCACCGATCAAGACGCCGGGCAGCATCAACTGGCTCGGCGCGCTCTTTCTATCGGCGTGGCTCACCACCCTGCTCGTCGGGGTGACGAAAGCGAGTGACTGGGGCTGGGGCTCCGGCCGGTTCCTCGGCGCGATCGCCGCCGCGATCGTCTTCGCGGTGCTGTGGGTGGTCGTCGAGCGACGTGCGAAGGAGCCGCTCGTCGACATGCACATGCTGCAGCTGCGCGGCGTCTGGACCACCAACCTCGCCGGCCTCCTCACGGGCTTCGCGATGTTCGCGTCGTTCATCCTCATCCCCCAGCTGATGGAGCTCCCCGAGGCGACGGGCATCGGCTTCGGCATGTCGGTCACGGGAGCTGGACTCGCCATGCTGCCGTCGACGCTGGCGATGCTGCTCGTCGCGCCGGTGGTCGGGCGCATCGTCAATCGCTGGGGTGGCAAGCCCGCGCTCATCGCCGGCTCGCTCATCCTGTCGCTGGCGTTCGTGCTGCTGGCCCTGTTCCACTCCGAGACGTGGCACATCTACGTGACGAGCGCGATCACGGGCATCGGCATCGGCATGGCGTTCGCCTCGATGGCCAACCTCGTGGTGATGGCCGTGCCGCCCGAGCAGACCGGCGTCGCCTCCGGCATGAACACGATCACGCGCACGATCGGCGGCGGCTTCGGCTCGCAGATCATGGCTACGGTGATCGCGGCGAACCTCGCGGTCGTGCCGGCCCTCGACGTCGAGGCTCCGACCGAGCACGCCTTCGTGCTCGGGTTCGTGATCGCCGCAGGGGTCGCTGCCGCGGCCGCCGTCGCCGCATCGTTCGTGCCGAAGCGCGCCCCGGCCACGACCGAGCGAGACGCCACGGCGACGCTCGAGCCCGCGAACGCGTCGACGCACAGCCACGCCTGATTCGTCAATCGGGGCTGGACGAATCGCCCGCCCCGATGCAGGCTGGAGGTGGTGACGCTCGGGACGGAGCGACCCACCACCTCCCCAGGACGGTTACCAGTGGACGCGATCTCCGGATCGATGCATGCGCATACCAGCGCACCGGCAGGCATGACGCCTGCCGTGACCACCCCTGCCTCCGCGAACGCCTACACGCAGCCCGTGACGACTCCGGCCGCTGCCGCGAAGGCTCCGGGCTGCGGCATGTCGCCCGATCCGACGACCGCCGGCGGAGGCGCGGTCGGCGCCGCGACCGGCGCCGCGGCCCTGTCGCAGGGCACGAACTCACTCGCCGACGCCATCGCGCAGCTGAACGCGGCGGTGCAGGCGCTCCAGGCCGCCGTGACCGCGTTCGCGCAGCGCCTCGCTGCGGGCGGCGTCGCGACCGCCGCGTCGATCACCGGCGGCGGTGGCATCGCAGGATCGAACGCCTCACCCGTGCAGTCGGTGCTGCAGAACAACCCCGTGCAGGGCGGCGGGGCGGTGCCGACCAATGCGGCGAGTCGCGCGAGCGCCATCCCGTCACTCGCTCCCGGTCAGTCGGAGTCACTGCGCCTCGCGCGCGGGCAGGTCACCTACCGCCAGGTGCCCGTCACCGGTGGGGCCGGCGGCACGGTCATCAGCCCACCCGCGCTCACCCCGGGCGTGGGCGTCGAGCTCTACGCCCTGCGCGACTACCAGAAGGGTGCGCACACCACCCAGGTGCTCGAGCCGGTGACCGGACCGATCACGGTGCCCGAGGGCCAGACCGTGAAGTTCGTGACGCGCATCACGGCGTCGACCCCCGGCGACCAGGCGATCTCCGTCGCAGGTGCGCAGCTCAACGTGCACGTGGGCACGCAGTCGATCGACGCGCTGCCGATGATGGCGTGGGTCAACGAGGCGAACGCCACGAAGAACGGTGCCTCGGTGACGAACGTCGCATCGGTGCTGTCACACTTCGGCGTCGCGGCGACGGGCAACTCGGGCGTGGCCGCCACGAGCGCCGCGAACCGCTCCCCCGTGCAGTACTTCTCGGTCGCCTACCAGGCCGCCAACCGCACGAACGTGGCCGAGGCTGCGAAGCAGATCATCGCTGCGGAGCAGAAGGCGCAGGCCGCGAACCCGGGCTCGAAGTTCTGGGTGCAGGTCAGCGACGAGCAGGACACCTCGTCGGCTGCCGTGGCCGGAACCGTGTCGTGGATCTCCGAGCTCAAGGCGCAGCTCGCGGCGCAGGGATCGTCGGCGAAGCTGTTCGTCGCGGCCCAGGCCAAGCCCGCCAACCTCGCGTATGCCTCCGTCGTCGACGGCTGGGCCACGACGCAGTCGTCGGTCGGTCAGTCGCGTGATGCGTCGATCGCCCAGATCCGCCAGGCGAGCGCCGGGTACGGGAAGTCGATCGAGCTCATGGAGTATCCCGGCAACGCGTTCTTCGACGCGGGCACGGTCGGCGGCGCGGCGGTCTCGACCGCGAGCGCGGCGCTCGACGGCGCCTCGAGCTGGTTCCTCTACTCGGCCAACAACCTCGACACGCTCGAATCGGGCGGCGGGGACGAGGGCAAGGGTGACATCGGAGGCCTCATCGCCTTCGACGGCGGTCGCGCACTGCCGACGATCGCGCTCATCGAGGCCGAGCTCGGCGCGAACCTGGGTGCTGCCGCACGCACGGTCGGTGGCACCGGCACGGCCGGCAGCGGCGCCTCGCAGGTGGCGATGACGGGCGACCAGCTCGACGCCTACCGCCACAACGGCGCGCAGCTCGACCTCCGGGCGTGGGAGCTGCAGATCGGGTCGATGATCGGCTAGTCGCGGGCCGCTCGTCGAGCGACCCTCCGATCACCACGCACTGCACCGTCGAGTCAGGCGGCGAGCTGGCGATCCCACGACTTGTAGGTCTGGAGCAGGCCGCTCAGTCGACGCACGAGCATCGGGTCACCCTCGATGCGCACCTTGCATTCGACCGTCGCCCGCAGCACGCGTGCCATGAGCAGGTCCTCATCCTGCCACGCGTTGAGCGGCAGCCACAGCTGGCGCCCGTCGGAATCCTCGAGGTGGAGCAGCAGTCGGTACTTGCCGCGCTTGTCGCTCGAGCGACCGCGTCCGTAGACCTCGGCGGAGACGAGCTTGCGGAGGTCGACGAGCTGCTTGGTGGTGAGCGACCGCACGCGCAGCTGGCCGCGTCGCACGTGGGCGAAGGAGAGGAAGTACCACACGAGGAAGGTGAGGGGTCCGAGGGCCGCGACGCACGCCGTGATGAGCGGTAGCATCGACATCTGTGCCGCGAGGAAGCCCGCGAGCTGGTGCACGGCGATGACCGCGATGAACAACAGCGCCGAGAGCACGACGATGGTCAGCGGGACGGTCTGGACTTTGTAGTGGCTGCGATGGTTCATCGAGGGGGCGACCTGCGGTGGTGGGCGGGCAGGTCTCCCTCATATCGGCAGCGAGGTGTGGAGCTGAAGCAGTACGACAATGATTCGATATCCGCTCCTCCATGCGGCCTACCGGAGCGGTTGCACCATGCTCGAATCGGCGTTACGAGCGGGGTGGGAGCGGGCAGGAGCCAGCCGTAGGAATCCTGCCTGTGTGTGTCCCCCGAGGAAGTGGTGTTGTCGTGGAGAGTTCTGATTCGAGCGGTATCGGCGTGGGCGTGATCGCCCTCATCATCCTGGCGATCGTCGTGATCATCATCATCCTGCGCTGCGTGCGCGTGGTGAGCCAGGCGCAGGTGCAGGTCGTCGAGCGCCTCGGCAAGTACTCCAAGACGCTCGACCCGGGCCTGCACATCCTCGTGCCGTTCCTCGACTCGGTGAAGGCCACCATCGACATGCGCGAGCAGGTCGTCGCCTTCCCGCCCCAGCCCGTGATCACGCGCGACAACGTGACGATCTCGATCGACACGGTGCTCTACTACACCGTGACCGACCCGGTGCGCGCGACCTACCAGGTGGCCCAGCTCATCGCCGCGGTCGAGCAGCTCACGATCACCACGCTGCGTAACGTCACGGGCTCGCTCACACTCGACGAGGCGCTCACCTCCCGCGACAAGATCAACGCCGACCTGCGCATCGTGCTCGACGAGGCCACCGAGGCATGGGGCATTCGCGTCAGCCGCATCGAGGTCAAGTCGATCGAGCCGCCGGCGTCGATCAAGGAGGCCATGGAGAAGCAGATGCGCGCCGAGCGCGACAAGCGCGCCGCCATCCTCAACGCCGAGGGCTTCAAGCAGAGCTCCATCCTCACGGCCGAGGGTGAGCGCCAGTCGCAGATCCTCCGCGCCGAGGCCGAGCAGCAGGCGAACGTGCTCCGGGCGACCGGTGACAAGGAGGCCCAGGTGCTGCGCGCCGACGGCGAGGCCAAGGCGATCACGATCGTCTTCGATGCCATCCACGCCGGCAACCCGTCGCAGGAGCTGCTCACCTACACCTACCTGAAGGAGACCCTCCCGAAGGTGGCCGACGGACAGTCGACCAAGCTCATCCTCGTGCCGAGCGATGCCCAGGGCATCATGGGCGCCGCCGCGTCGCTGGGTGGCGCGTACGCCGAGGGCTCGGGCCTCCGGGTCCCGCCGACCAACTGACTCGGGAGACACCATGGATTCCGCACTCCTCGCCTGGATCGTCGTCGTCGCACTCTTCGCGGTGACGGAAATCGCGACCACCGCCTTCGTGGCGATCTACCTCGCCCTCGGTGCCGGTGGCGCTGCGATCGTCGCTGCGTTCGACGGGAGCTACGCGCTGCAGTTCGGGGTGTTCGTGATCGTGGGCGTCGTGCTCATGCTGCTCACGCGGCCGTTCATCAAGCGCAAGCTCGAGACGCCCGACATGCCGATGAACGTCGACAAGGTCGTGGGCAAGACCGGCATCGTGACGATCGCGGTCGACAACGACTCCAACACCGGCCAGATCAGGGTCGGCACGGAGTTCTGGACGGCGCGCCGCCCCGATGAGACCCCCGAGGGCGGCGCACTCGCCGCCGGCTCGCGCGTGCGCGTGATCTCGGTCGAGGGCGTCACCGCCCGCGTGGAGCCGATCGTGCCGGCCACCGTCGCGTCGCCCGCCGGCCCCGAGACCTGAACAGGCATCAGTCGCCGGCGCGCACCGTGCGGCGAAGGAGCACTGCCTCGCGGGCCGCGAACCCGGCGACGACCAGCAGCGGGATGAGCAGCAGCCAGAAGCCGCCACCGAAGAACGTCATCGGCAGGAGCACCACGACGATGACGAACGCGACCAGGATGCGTCGCAGGTGCCGACGCTGCGCGGGCGTCTGCGCCGACCCCCCGAGGTCGTGTCGGGGCTCCGTGGGCGGATGCAGCTCCCCCTCGACCTGACCGGGCACTTCAGGAACCTCGGTCATCGCAGCACGATGAAGAGGATGATCGCGATCGCCACGGCCTCCACGGCCAGCAGGACGGCGAACACCTTGAGGCGCGCCTTGGGCGTGGCGAGCAGGCTCTCGCTGCCCGACACGGCGTACTGGAGCGCGAACAGGAAGAGCGGCAGCGTCAGCACGGCCAGGACGATGTCGAGTGGCCCGATGTCGAGGTGGCGCGACTCGTCGACCACCGGCGGCACGTAGGCGGACGACTGCTGGTCTTCGGGCTCGGGGGTGATCTGCTCGGCGTGCATGCATTCGATCCTACTCGGCCGACCCGCGGGCGGTTGCCCCGACAACGGCGAACGGCGAGCCCGGGGGCCCGCCGTTCGTAGTGCCGTGTTCCTGTCAGTACTGCAGCTTGCGTGGGCTGCGTCGCCCGATGCCCTCAGGCAACGCGGCCTTGATCAGCCATCGCTGTCGCGAAGCGGCTGGGCCTCCGGGAGGCTCTCGAGCTTCTTGAGCGTGTTGTTCTCGATCTGGCGGATGCGCTCACGGGTGACGCCGAACTCGCGACCGACCTCCTCGAGGGTGCGGGGATGCTCGCCCTTGAGGCCGAACCGCAGCTCGATGACGCGGCGCTCACGCTCGGGCAGTGCACCCAGGGCGCGGTCGATGTCACTCTTGCGCAGGCGCAACTGGGCCTGCTCGAAGGGGGAGATGACGGTCTCGTCCTTGACGAAGTCGCCGAGCTCCGATTCCTCTTCCTCGCCGATCGGCTTCTCGAGGCTGACCGGCAGCTGGGCCATGCGCAGGATCTCGCGCACCTCATCAGGCTGCATGTCGAGCTCGTGGGCGATCTCCTCGGCCTGCGGCTCACGACCGAGTCGCTGCACGAGCTGTCGCTCGATGTGCACGACCTTGTTGAGCTTCTCCACCATGTGCACCGGGATGCGGATGGTGCGGGCCTTGTCGGCGATGGCGCGGGTCACGGCCTGGCGGATCCACCACGTGGCGTACGTGGAGAACTTGTAGCCCTTGCGGTAGTCGAACTTCTCGACCGCTCGGATGAGGCCGAGCGAGCCCTCCTGGATGAGGTCGAGGAACGAGAGGCCGCGACCGAGGTAGCCCTTGGCGATCGAGACGACGAGGCGGAGGTTCGCTTCCGTCATCTGCGTCTTGGCTGCCATGTCACCGCGCTCGATGCGCTTGGCGAGGCTGACTTCCTCCTCGGCGGTGAGGAGCGGCACCTTGCCGATCTCCCGCAGGTAGAGGCGCAGCGAGTCGAGCGAGGGGTCGACGGTGAGGTCGAGGGCGGGAGCCGGCACGACCGGTGCGGGCTTCTCCTTCTCCTTGTCCTCGTTGCCGAAAGCACCGTCGGAGCGAGCGTCGCCGGCATCGATGAGCTCGATGTCGTGCTCGACCAGGTAGGTGTAGAAATCCTTGACGTGCTCTTCGGCGATGTCCGCCTCGTAGAGCTCCTGCGCGATCTCCTGCATCGTGAGGTAGCCATTCTCATGGCCACGATCCGCGAGCTTTCGGAGCTGGTCGACGTCGGGTACGGTGATGTCGCTGACTGTGAGCAAGCTGTTGCCTCCTTGGCAGTTGTGAATGTCTTCCTGACAGGGGTACGAACCAGCCTGCTCCGGCACCGCTAAAGCGCGTGTCGAATGGCAGTAGATCGGGCATCGTGCCGGATCGCACCGCATCATAACCGGCTCTCCGTTAGATGCGCGTCACTTGCCACACAACCTATTCGCCAAGTTCGACGAGCATGTTGGTGGGGCTCGGTGCACCGCCGGGGAGTGGCAGATACAACCCTCTATCCCCCCGGGTGCTGCGACTGTCACTGGGCCGACCCGGCCACCCCCGCGGCCCACCCCCTGGGCATGTGTCCGGAACACGGCGACAACCCGCGTCCGTGCGTGCTTTACGCAGCATCGCGGCGGGTTCGGCCGCACGCCGACGAATGTGCGGGGGAGCGGTATCCAGCGCCGGATCGGGCCACCGGTGGGCCAGCGGCGCCAGCAGGCTCGCGCAGGATTCAGTTCGAGATGACCTCGATGATGCGCTTGACGATCGCCGTGGCGATGCGGTCGCCGGCGTGACCGTCGAGCGCGGCTGCCACGCCCGACACGAGCATCGCCCCGACGGCGCCGAGGCCGACGTACTCGACCACGCTCGTGCCCGCCTCGCGGTCGGGGTGCGTGCGGAGTTGGTGGAACCGGTGGGTGAGCGTGGTCAGCATGTGCATGAGAAGCCTATGCCGACTCCTCGCCACGGAAGACGCGCTGTTTGCCACGACTTGGTGACGAAAGTGTGCCAAGACCGACACACTTGGCGGAGCCCGGCGGCCCTACGCGTGGGGCAGCGTCAGCGTGATGCGATCACCAGTGCCGTCGAAGCTGCCGCCCATGGCGATCACTCGCACGCGCGCGAGGGCGATGCCGAGCCCCGACTTCTCCGGCTCGACGTCGACCATGGGGAAACTCGAGTTCGGCACGAGCTGCAGGTGCACCTCGTGCTGCTCGTGGCGCCACGACACCTGGATGTCGATGCCCTCCTCGAACACGAGGCCGTCGACGATCGCCTGGAGCGCCTCCGCCAGCCACGCGGGGTCGGCCTTCACGTGCACGTCGCTGCCCGCGTCGACCCGGAGCCGGCCCTCGTTCTCCGACTTCTCCGCGATGCCGTTGACGATCGCGCGCAGCTCCACCGACTCGAGCTGGGGGTTGAGGCGGCCCGACGCGATGCGCCCGAGCTTGCCGAGGTCGTCGAGCAGCGCGTCGAGGCGTTCAGCCCCGCGCACGATCTGGGCGACGTACTTGGCCGTCGTCGGATCCTGCTCCGCGCCGGTCTCGAGCATGCGCGCGAACCCGTAGACCACCGCGAGTGGGCTTCGCAGTTCGTGACACGCCGGGCCGATCGACAATCGCAGGAGCTCCTGCGGGTCCTGGCTCCGTGTGACGGTCATGCGGCGTGCTCCTCGGCGGGTCGTGCGACAATGTGCCACCTGCGGCACCACCGCTGCAGCTACCCGGGCCCGGCCTGCGTAACACCTTCGATTCCACCGCACGCCCGACGAGGCCACCGCCCCATGCTGCTTCCCGACACCACCGACCTGCAGGCCACCTCGCCCTCGATCGCCCTCGGCCTCGACGAGGTGGGCGTGCTCGGCGTCGTGCGCGGCATCATCGTGGCAGGGAGCCCGACGACGGCGACCTTCGACGTGGCGGTCGGGCTCGGCTCCGACATGCGGGGCGCGCACATGTCGCGCTTCCACGAGGCGATCGATTCGGCGCTGGCGCTCATCGGCGACGACGGGAGCGACGTGCCCGGGCTCGAGCTGCTCGCGACGGTGGTGGCGAGCCAGGCGGCCGAGCTGCAGGGAACCGATCGGGCGCGCGCAGCGGTGCGGGCGACGCTCGCCTGGCCCAGCGTGGCGCCGGCATCGGGGCGGCGTTCGGTGGATCCGTTCACGACCTGGGCGAAGGTCACGGTCGATCGGGCCCAGCTGCGCACCGAGGTCACCACGGGCGTCGAGGCCGTCGGCATGACCGCCTGCCCGTGCGCGCAGGGGCTCGTTCGGGAGGCGGCGCTCGTGTCGCTTCGCGAGGCGGGCCTCGACGACGAGGCGATCGCGATCGCCCTCGACACCATGCCGATCGCGACCCACAACCAGCGCAGCACGGGCACGCTCGAGATCACGGTGCCGGGCGACGGCGCGGTCGGCACGCTCGCGAGCCCGGGAATGCTCGCCGACCTCGTGCGGGGCTCGATGAGCGCGCGCATCCACGAACTGCTCAAGCGCGGCGACGAGCTGGCGGTCGTGGAGGCCGCGCATGCCGACCCACGGTTCGTCGAGGACTGCGTGCGTGCGCTCGTGCGCGACGTGCTCCTGCACCCGGAGCTGCAGGAGCTGCCGCCCCAGGCGCGCATCACCGTGCGCCAGCTGAACCACGAGAGCATCCATGCGCACGACGTCGTCGCGGCGCGCGCGGGTACGGTGGCGGGGCTGCGCGCCGAGCTCGGACTCGAGGGCGCGCCCGACCCGGCCTGAGCCGCCCGGCGCCGCAGCGCTCCCCCGAGAAGAACCGAAGCGCCCCACTGGCGAGTGAGGCGCTTCGATGGAAATCCGGGAGCTGCGAACCACTGGCGTTGACCGTCGTGATGAACCGGGGCGGCGTCTCCCCTGCTCGACGATCGTGGTGCGTTCTCCCTGGGTGGTGCATGCAGGGCGGTGAACCGGTGCTCCGGCGGCTGCTGCGTCTCGGTCGGCGAACCAAGTCTCTCCCTCGCAGCGCCGCAGATGCCCTTCGTGATCCGTCGCTCCGGTGGACCAGCTCGTTGCCCTGCTCCTACAAGGTACGACCGACCCGACCCGCCCGGATGAGAGTAACTACCTAGGTGACGAATCTTCCCGCCCCGCCCCGTCCCGCTCCGCTCCGTCCCATTCCCAAGACGTTCAAGGCTCTTTGCGTAGCTAGACCGAGTAACAACCCGGTCTAGCTACGCAAAGAGCGCCTAACGCAGAAGCGGACGACACCGGGACGGGGTGACAACCCGGTCTAGCTACGCAAAGAGCGCC
>JAOPYW010000127.1 GCA_025964405.1 Thermoleophilia bacterium
GGCTACGATCGGCACCCCGACCGGCCTACAGACCAATCCGCAGATCAGCCAGGTCGCCGGCACCGACACGCTGTGGATGACATCGGCGAGCACGGGCCGCCTGTTGCGCAGCGTCGACCGTGGGCAGTCGTGGACGACGATCACTTCGCCATCGCCGACCGGCTTCACGGCGGTGGCAGGTTCGAGCGCCACCTCCGCGATCGCAATCACGACCCGTACGAACGGCACGGTCTCCCGCACCGGCTATGCGTACGTGACGACCGACGCCGGCGCGACCTGGAACCCCGTCGTGGTCGACACGATTCCGATCACGACCATCGCCGCGACGACCGGTTCCTTGGGCCTCATCGATCGCTCGACCACCTCCGGCCGCATCGTAGTCGTGGGGAACTGGGCGCTGGGCAACCAGTTCCGCGAGTACTACTCCGACGACGGCGGATCGACGTGGACGGCGCAGAGCAAGCCGTTCACCGACCGAATGCGCTACATCACCGGCTCGACCTGGATGGGCAGCAACCGCATGAACCAGGTGTTGGTGTCGAGCGACGACGGGGTCACCTGGGTGACGCGTTCGACGACGGGCGACTACCGGTTGTTCTTCAACGACGTGACGACCGAGCGCGGAGCAGGACACGTCGTGGTGGTCGGCGAGGGCGCTTCGGTCTACCGCACCACCAACCTCGGCACCACGTGGACGTCGGCGGCGCCCCAGATGCCCTCGTACGCAGCCGTGGTTGCCTTCGACGCGCAACACCTCGCGGTGGTCGGCAGCGATGGGTCGGCAGTGAGGTCTGATGACGGCGGCGCAACCGTGCAGGCCGCGACCGGCTGCGGCGGCAGCGGGTTCCTGCAGGGCGTCGCCACGAGCCCGACATCGGGCCTCGTCGTCGGCGGCGGCGGTCGCATCTGCAGGACGCTCGATGGGGGCGCGTCCTGGCAGGTCATGCCCAGCGGCACGTCGGCCACGTTCGTCGGTATCGTCCGCGCCCGCACGACGGGGCACCTCATCGCCTACGGCACCACGTCGACGTCACTGTTCACCTCCGACGACGACGGTGCTACCTGGCAACCGATGACCGTATCGTTCGGCGGCACGGTTGCCCATCTCGCAATCGATGCGGACGCGTCGACCATCGCCGTTTCACGCAACTCGAATGGCCTGCTCTGGGTGAGCAGCGACGCGGGAGCCACGTGGACGAGCAGCGACGACGGCGTCTCCAGCACCATCTACGGCCTGGCCGTCGCGCCCTCGGGCAACCGGATCCTCGTGGGGCACTACGCCCTCGCTTCCGACAACCTCAATCGGCTGGCCCGCAGTGACGACGGAGGAGTGACGTGGAGCTCCGCCACGGCGACGAACGACGGCAGCCAGCCCACCGTGATCGAGTTCGCCACCGAGCGACGCGTGTGGATGGTGGCTTCGCGCGATGCCCTGCTCAGCGACGATGGTGGGGCAACCTTCACCAGTCGGGCCACGACGGCCGCTGCAGGGCAGGTGCTGCAACTCGTGCCGACCGACGCGAACACCGCCGTCGTTGCCGGCACTGGTCGGCTGCTCGCCACCTCGGCGCCGGCCACGAGCGTACCCGACGTCAGCGGCGGCACAGGGCTGACGTCCCCCGCCGGCGCGTTCGGCGGATGCCTGCAGTCGGTCAGCGGCGCGGCGGCCGCGTGGCCCGTAGCCGGAACCTGTGCTGCCGGCACCCCGGCCCCGTGGCGCGCGATCGTACCGACGGCTGGCGACGTGGGCTCCACGGTTGCGACCATCCCCGGAGGCGCTGCCACGGTCGACGTCGTGTTCGGACTCCGTGTCGGCAGCACGCAGCGCTCAGGTGCCTATGTGGCCGATATCACGGTGGCCGTGTTGGCGCCGTAGGCGCGTGTCAGGATGGCCCGTATGACTTCCGACCACGACGCCACGACCCGCCAGCTCGACCTCCACGGACGCACGATCGTGGTGACGGGGGCCAGCTCGGGCATCGGCGCGGTCACGGCAGGCGACCTGCACGGCCGCGGCGCGCGCGTGATCGCGGTGGGACGCAACCCCGAGCGCACCACGGCGATCGCGGCCCAGCTCGGCACCGAACCCGTGATCGCCGACTTCGGCGTGCTCGCCGACGTGCATCGCGCCGCCGCCGAGATCCTCGGGCGGTGCGACCGCATCGATGCGCTCGTCAACAACGCAGGCGCGCTCGTGCCCCAGCGCACGGTCACGGTCGACGGCCACGAGCTGACGTTCCAGGCCAACCACCTCGCGGCCTTCCTGCTCACCCACCTGCTCCGACCCCGGCTGGCGCAGACCGCGGCCCTGGGCGAAGGTCCCGTGCGGGTGGTCACGACCGCGAGCCTCGCCAACCGCTTCGGCCACGTGCGGCGCGACGACCTCGACTGGAAGCAGCGTCGCTGGAGCCCGTTCCGCTGCTACGCCCAGTCGAAGCTCCTCAACATCCTGTTCGCGCGAGAGCTCGCGGTGCGCGCACTCGCCGACGGCATCGAGAGCTACAGCTTCCACCCCGGCAACGTCGCCACCGGATTCGCGAACACGTCGAAGACGGTGGGCCTCATCTACCGCGTGCCGCTCCTCAAGCGCGTCATGCTCATCGACGCGGAGGCCGGCGCCGCACCCATGACCCGGCTCGTCGTCGACGCCGAGCTCCCCACCGAGACCGGCGGCTACTACGACCGCTTCGACCCTGAACAGGGGCTCAACCGCCAGGCCGACGACGCGGAACTCGCGGCATGGTTGTGGGAGGAATCAGTGCGCCTCACGCACCTGCCGTCGAAGCTGACGACGGCGTAGCTCGTCGGTGGATCGACGCTACTCGTAGAAGGCGACCGTCGCGAGGATGACGTAGAAGGCGATGAGCGCCACGCCCTCCCAGACCGCGGCGATGCCGTCGCCGGTGATCTGCCACACCGTGATCGCGGTGAGGGCGAGCGCGGCGATCCAGACCGGATCCATGCCGAAGGTGAGCGGCGTGTCGAAGCCCTGCGACACCAGCACGAGCACCGGGAACAGGAACACCGAGATCTGCGACACCGAGTTCTTCACGACGCTGAGGGCCAGCTCCGACTGCCCCTTGGCGGCGAGCACGACGGCAGTCGCATTCTCGACCGCGTTGCCGGCGATCGCGACGATGACGAGGCCGGCGAACGCCTCGGAGATCCCCAGCGCCTGCACGGCCGGTTCGATGCCCTGCACGAACCACTCACTCACGAACGCGGCGCCGACGCCCGCGACGGCGAGCAGTGCGAGCGACACCCCGAACGCGACCCGCGGTCCGGCATGCGCAGCAGCGACGGGCGCCTCGTCGGCCGGCGCGGCCAGGGCCGCACGCTCGTCTGCCGTCGCTCCCGCGGCCTCCCCGCCACCGCGCTTCGATCCCTTGAGGTACGACTGCACCCAGAACCCGTAGACCACGAGCATCGCG
>JAOPYW010000130.1 GCA_025964405.1 Thermoleophilia bacterium
GCCAGGCCGGTGCCGCGACCGACACCACCGGTGCCGGAGCCGCGGCCGCCAACGCCAGCCCGCTCGCCGCGCTCGGCCTCGACAAGCTTCCGAGCTGGCTCGGCCCGCTCACCACGGTTGCTGGTGGTGGCGCAGCCATCTACGGTTTCTCCAAGGCCGCCTCGGCCACCGCACAGGCTGCGGGCAAGGGCTACGGCCTGCTCAAGTTCGGCGGCATCGCCGCAGCGCTCGCCGGCATCGGCATCACCTACATGGCCTCGAAGGCCGCTGGCGCGAAGGCGAAGGAAGCAGAGATCGCCCCCCAGATCACTGCCTACAACACGCAGGTCACGCAGGCGTTCGCCGACCAGAAGACCCAGTACGAGACGGTCATCGCCCAGCTGCAGCAGCAGGCGCAGGCTGGCGGTGCAGGTCAGGCCGACCCCGGCGCGGGCACGGGCCAGACCGGTACCACCAACCCCGACGGCACCCCCACCCCGGGCACCGGCACCGGCACTGAGACTTCGGGCGGCACCGGCCAGACCGGCGCGAGCCAGGTTCCGTCGGGCGTCGTCATCGACAACCCGGCCAAGGCCGTGCCCACCGGCACGCTCACTGCAGGTGCCTGGTCACCCAGTGCGCTCGTGGGCTCGTCGATCGACCTCACCCAGGGCAACGGGGCCGACGCCTCGAACCCGATCGCCAAGGCCGGCACCTTCGTCGTGTCGACCGGCATCGGCGACGTGAACGGGTACGCCACCGTCGACGAGGCCAACGCCGCCGCCAAGGCCGCGATGAGCACCCAGACGACGGGCGTGCCCTACCTGCGCTTCGGCGTGATCGAGCACGGCGGCAAGTTCTACGGCGTGCTCGCCAAGGCCTCCGACGGCGTCACGCAGGGCAAGCCCCTCGACGCCGCGACCGGTACCGTCGCCGCCTGGAACGCGCTCAACTTCGTCGCGTCGGGCAACAGCGGCAGCTGGCAGGCCTACTCGTGGAGCAAGACCGCCGGCGAATCAGCCGTCGACGTCGGCTACACGGCCGAACCCTTCGCCGCCGGCGCCGCTGCCACCTCCGCAGCCCAGCCCGGTGCGACCACGACTTCGACCACGGCACCGGGCACCGCTCCCACCGCGTCGACCGCAGGCGGTACCACCACCGCCACGACCGGCACCCCGGCAGCAGCGGTGGCGTTCGATCCGAACTCCGTCATCGGCACCTCGTTCGCGATCAATGCAGCGAGCACCGCCGAGGGTGACCTCGTCCGCGGCGGCGCGCTGCAGGTGCAGGGCTTCGCGTCGTCCTCGACCGGCGGCTTCGGCACGCCCGAGGAGGCCGCGGTCGCCGCGCGCACCGAGCGCGCCGCGATCGGCACCGACCCGTGGAAGCGCGTCGTGACCATGCAGGGCGCCGACCACAAGTTCTACGTCTACACGGGCTCGATCGTCGCGCGTGAGACCGCCGCAGCCACGACCGCCGCTCCCGTGCACGTCTTCGGATCCGGCATCGCCGAGTACTTCGACGGCACCTCCGCATCGTGGAAGGCAGTGCGCGACGCCAAGTAGCACCCGTCGCGAGCCACCGCGGGCTGTAGAGTCGCCCGCATGTCAGACCACGAGACACCCGAGCCCGACGAGAACTCCGCCGACGACGCGTTGACGCCCGAGGCGCGCGCCTCCGCCGAGACCCGCATCATGGACGACCGTCGTGCCAAGCTCGCCGCGATGGCTGCGGCAGGCGGGGAGCCGTGGCCGTTCCGGGCTGATCCCACAGCCCGAACCGAAGACGTGCGCGCGGCCCACGCCGACCTCGAGAGCGGCGCTGAGACCGAGAGCCGCTACGTGCTCGCCGGGCGCATGATGCTCCAGCGCGGCCAGGGCAAGCTCCTGTTCGCCGAGCTGAGCGACCGCTCCGGCACCCTCCAGCTGTTCGTGTCGAAGGCCGTCATCGGCGACGAGGGGTTCGATGCCTTCGCTGGCTTCGACCTCGGTGACTGGATCGAGGTGTCGGGCGTCGCGATGAAGACCCGCCGCGACGAGCTCTCGCTCAAGGTCGACTCCGCGCGCCTGCTCGCCAAGGCGATCCGCCCGCTGCCGGAGAAGTTCCACGGCCTCGTCGACGAGGAGCAGCGGCGCGGCAAGCGCTACCTCGACCTCATCGCGAACCGCGAGTCGCTCGACACGTTCGTGCTGCGCTCGCGCGCGGTGTCGGCCATCCGTCGGTTCCTCGAGGAGCGCGGGTTCCTCGAGGTCGAGACTCCCGTGCTGCAGCCGATCTACGGCGGCGCCGCGGCGCGTCCGTTCGTGACGCACCACAACGAGCTCGACCAGGACCTCTACCTGCGCATCGCGACCGAGCTCTACCTCAAGCGCCTCATCGTGGGCGGCCTCGAGCGCGTGTTCGAGATCGGGCCGAACTTCCGCAACGAGGGTGTCAGCTTCAAGCACAACCCCGAGTTCACGATGCTCGAGCTCTACCAGGCCTACGCCGACTACAACGACGTGATGGAGCTGTTCGAGGAGCTCGTCGCCTCGGTCGCGGAGACCGTGCTCGGCACGACTGACATCGAGCACGCCGACCTCGGCGCGATCTCGCTCGCCGCGCCGTGGAAGCGGGTCACGCTGCGCCAGTCGATCCTCGACGGCAGCCTCGAACACGGCGGCACCGCGGTCGACATCGACATCGCCACCGACGACGAGATGCGCGCCGCCCTCACCGCAGCGGGCTACAACCCGCACGGCGACACGACGCGCGGCAAGCTCATCGACGCGCTCCTCACGAAGTTCGTGGAGCCGTTCCTGGTGCAGCCGACCTTCCTCACCGACTACCCCACCGAGCTGTCGCCGTTCGCGCGCGAGCACCCCGAAGGGTCGGGCACGACGCAGCGCTTCGAGGGGTTCGTCGCGGGCATGGAGATCTGCAACGCGTTCTCCGAGCTGAACGATCCGGCGATCCAGCTCGAGCGGTTCCTGTCGCAGGGCGCGGCACGCGCCGCTGGCGACGACGAGGCCGAGCAGCTCGACGAGGACTACATCACGGCGCTCGAATATGGCATGCCGCCCACCGGCGGCATCGGGTTCGGCATCGACCGCCTCGTCATGTTGCTGACGGGCAAGGCGTCGATCCGTGACGTCATCCTCTTCCCGGCGCGCCGCACGCCTGCGAAGTAGTCGCCAGCGCTGACCGACGGTACCGGTACGATCACGGGCGCATGACGAGCGTCACCCAGCAGCCTGCGGAACACCAGCTCGTCCACACGGATGGGCGCACGGCGCGGCTCGTGCGCCTCGATGCACTGTCGCTCCTCGGTTCGCTGCCCGACGGCTCGGTCGACCTGGTCGTCACCGACCCCGCCTACAACGGCATGAACCAGCACCTGTCGTTCGGCAAGGGCCGCATCGTCGGTAGCTACGCCGAGCGTGGCGACGGCGAGGCCTGGTTCGACGAGTTCGACGACAGCCCCGAGAACTACGGAGCTTTCCTTGCCGAGGTCGCGCGCGTGTTGGGTCCCGACAGGTCGGCGTACTTCATGTTCGACTCGTTCTCGATGCTCACGCTGGCACCCCTGCTGCGCGAACACTTCAGCGTGAAGAACGTGCTGACCTGGGACAAGGTCGCGATCGGCATGGGCCACCACTTCCGGCGCAAGAGCGAGTTCATCCTCTACTGCACCACTGGTCGCGCGCCGCTCGTGCGGCGCGACGTCGCTGACGTGTGGCGCATCCGCCGCGTGCACCGCTCCGCCTATCCGACGCAGAAGCCGACCGAACTGTTCGAGGCGATGGTCGCCGCCTCGCTCGGTGGCAACGCGACGACTGACACCATCGTCTGCGACCCGTTCCTCGGTTCGGGTTCGAGCGCCGTCGCGGCACTGCGCCAGGGGTGCTCGTTCCTCGGAGGTGACATCGCCGAGGCGTCGCTCGATGCTGCACGCGCCCGAGTCGCTGCCGCCTTCGCCGGCGAGGTCGACCCGCTGCAGGCCAAGTCGCTCGTCGACCCGCTGCTGCAGAAGGCGTTCTGGGAAGACACACGCGTCGCCTTCTGAGACTCGCTGCGACGCGAACCTGACTGAACCTCCCGCACGCAGCATCCGGCTGCAACAAACGCGCGCTGCTCCTCGACATACGGGAGACAGGACTGACTCCGGGGGACGGAGCGGTTCGGGGAAACAGGGGACATTCGTGTCAAGCTTCGACGGACTCATACGAGCCGTTGCTGCGCCGACCTCCACGACTCGTGGGTTGGCGTCGCCGACGAGCGTGAACACCGGCCAAGAGCCCGGTGACGCCACGCGTGCGTCGTCTGCGAACGCCCTGACGAGCAAGCTCAACTCGCTGTTCACCAACACCTTCCAGAGCAACCTGCAGACCGTGTTCACACGCGGCGCCGCCGGTGAGTTCGACGACGCCAAGCTGACACTCGCCGAGCAGGCCGCGATGACCAAGCTCGAGCTGGCCCGGCGCGCACCGGCGCCGATCGCGACCGACGGAGCCGACGCGGCGCCCGACACCGAGGTGACCGGCGGCGGCGCAACCGGCGCTGACAGCGCAGCGGCCGTGTCGGCCGAGCGCGACGTCTACCAGGTGCGGGTCGCGCAGAGCGAGGCGCGCCTGCAGAACATCTCGACCAAGCTCCGTGCCGAGTACCCCGAGGCCGCCGCCCTGGCGTCGGCCTCGACCGGAACGTGGGATCCGGCCGCCTACCGACCGAAGACGAAGGCTGACGTGACCGCCTTCGCGCAGCGCATGGTGATCGACGCGACCGAGGGCGCCGCGCGCCTCGACATCGTCAAGAACGAACTCGACGCGGCGCGCCTCGAGGCGAAGTCGGCGCCGTCGACTGCCGCCACGGCGCTCGTCACCAAGCTCGAGGCCGACTTCAAGCGTCAGCAGGACTACGTCAAGAAGTTGGCCACGATCGTCGACTCCGCCTCCAATGGGCTGGTCAGCGACGCGGGCAAGGATGCACTCGCGGGCACGTCGCTCCGCACCGACGCCGACGTCTCGACCTCCGAGCTCGCGGCGGAGATGCGCAAGAACGGATTCTCCGACGCCGACATCGCCAAGGTCGTCGGCCAGGGCGAGCTCGCGATCGAGGAGGAGCAGACCGAGGGCGGTTCGCAGCGCCTCCGGCAGGTCGTCGACCAGTCGATCACGTCGCTCATGCTCAAGTTCGACCGCGAGCGGAGCGAGGTACGCCGCGCAGCGGAGGAGAAGCGCGCCGAGCAGAAGCGCCTCGACGACAAGTTCGAGGCCCGCCACGACGAGCGTGCCTACTTCAACGAGCGCGCCGACAACCAGGCCGCGGAGCAGAACTCGAGCCAACGAGCCCTCGACGAGCAGGCGGCGGCCCAGCATGCGGGCGAACGTCAGGCGGCCCTCAACGCCTACCTGCAGGGTCGCGCTTCCTAAGGGGGAGCTTGACCCACGATCGACGTGGCGCGTCGCCGCACATGTGGCATGCTCCCCGCCATGGAAACTCGCACCCTCGGTACCGCAGCCCACGCCCTCGTCGTCTCCGCCCAAGGCCTCGGCTGCATGGGCATGAGTGAGTTCTACGGTCCCGGTGACGACGCGGAGTCGCTCGCCACGATCGATCGTGCGCTCGAGCTCGGCATCACGTTCTTCGACACCGCCGACATGTACGGCCCGTTCATCAACGAGGAGCTCGTCGGCCGAGCCCTCGCCGCGCGCCGCGACGAGGTCGTGATCGCCACCAAGTTCGCCAACTGGCGTGACGCCGACGGCGACTGGCTCGGCATTCGCGGCGACGCCGAGTACGTGAAGCAGGCGTGCGACGATTCGCTGCGGCGCCTGGGCGTCGACCACATCGATCTCTACTACCAGCACCGCGTCGATCCGAAGGTCGAGATCGAGGAGACGGTGGGAGCGATGAGCGAACTCGTCGCCGCCGGCAAGGTGCGGTACCTGGGCCTGAGCGAGGCGAGCGCGGAGACCGTTCGCCGAGCGCACGCCGTGCATCCCATCACCGCCCTCCAGAGCGAGTACTCGCTGTTCGAGCGCTCGCTCGAAGCCGAGATCCTTCCCGTGCTGCGCGAACTCGGCATCGGCCTGGTGCCCTACTCACCGCTCGGGCGCGGCATGCTCACCGGCACGCTCAAGCCGGCCGAGATGGACGCCGAGGATGCACGCGCCGCCGGGCGGTTCCCCCGCTTCACCGGTGACAACTTCGACGCGAACGCCGAACCGGTCGAGCAGCTCGCGGCCGTGGCGCAACGCCTCGGGGTCGAACCGGCGCAGCTGGCGCTCGCCTGGGTGCTCGCTCAGGGCGCCGACGTCGTGCCGATCCCCGGCACCAAGCGCCGTAAGTGGCTCGAGCAGAACGCTGCTGCCAGTGACGTAGGGCTCTCCGCCGCGGTGCTCGCCGAACTCGACGCGATCTTCCCGGCCGGGGTCGCGGCGGGTGACCGCTACGCCGACATGTCGACCGTGAACCGCTGACACCCGTAGTGCGCGCGCTCCCGCGACTGCTGCTGCGACGACCACTCGTCACGGTCGTCGCCGTGTTCGTGCTGGTCGGGCTCGCCGCATCGGTCGGCGGACGCGTTCCGGGTGTACTCGCCCGTAACGGTGGCGACCCCTTCATCGACGCCAGCTCGAAGGTGGCCCGCACCGACGTGGTCATCGAGCGCAGCTCCGGTGCCTCAGCACACCTCGCGCTGATCGCGCTGATCGACCTCGACACCGCCGGTGCCGATCGAGTCGGCGGCGTGGTCGACGCCCTCCGCCGGCACCCGCGTGACATCACCGCGATCGCGGCGCCCCTCGACGCCAAGGGCCGCATCGACCCGACCTCCCCGCTCCTGTCGAAGGACGGAACGCAGGCGCTCGTGACGGCGCGCACGCCGCTCGGCGTCGACCAGGTGGCCGCCGGCGTGCGCGTGCGGCAGTCGATCCCGGCGATGGAGGGCGTGCAGTGGGGTGGCGGCAGCCTCGTCACCGATACCATCAACCAGCAGGTCGAGGATGACCTCGGACGCGCGGAGTCGATCGCGCTCCCGCTCCTGCTGCTCGTCGCGATCTTCGTGTTCCGCAGCTTTCTCGGAGGCGTGTTGCCGCTCCTC
>JAOPYW010000175.1 GCA_025964405.1 Thermoleophilia bacterium
TCGAAACGACGCGGATCACTGCATCCGGCACGCGCTGCGACGCGGGTGCTGCCTGCTGCTCGTCCTGGGGGATCTCTCCGCTGACGATGTACCTCCCTCGTGCGATCAATTTACACGCTGGATCGGCCTCTGGGTGGGCCTGCACCCCACCGCTCCCACCAAAAGCCTCACAAAGCCGTGACTGCCGCCGATAGCTCGACTATGATGGAACCTGTTGGGACGGCGCCGCGAGCAGAGCTCGCAGGACGGAGCGCCGAGCAACACCGAGGGTTCCCATCGCGAACGCGCACCGCGCGCTCGCCCGAACTCCTCCTCCTCACAGCCCGGAAGGTACTCCAGTGAACGGTAACAGCGGCAACGGCGGCAATCGCAAGCGAAGTGGTGGCGGCCAGGGTGGCGGTGGCAACAACCAGCGCCGACGACGCAGTGGCGGCCAGGGTGGCGGCAACCAGCAGCGCGCGCCCCAGCAGCCCAACGGTCCCGCGATGACGGCACTGGGTGAGAGCACCTACGAAGCGGTGTTCGACCACGGTGGCCAGGGCTATGGCGTCTGGTTCGACGGCGTCGTGCGCGACGACCCCATGTACAAGCAGTTCTGGAAGGGCACGGGCACGCGCCCGCTCTACGTGCGCATCGAGGAGGATCGCATCGTGCTCCTCAAGGAAGTCGACATCGAGCGCGCACCGAGCCAGATCGCGGCCGAGAACGCAGCCCGTGACGAACAGCAGGACCAGGACGGCGATTCGAACCCGCAGCTGAGCGACGACGTCGACGTGGATGCGGCGATCGAGGAGGCCGTCGCCGAGGCGATGGCCGCAGCGGAGGCCGCGGCTGCCGAGGCGGGTGGCGAGGCTACTGCCGAGAAGGTCTACTCCCCCGAGGAAGCCGCCGCGCTGTTCGCAGCCGACGCGCCGCTCGACGGTGGAGCCGTGGCCGAAGAGGAGCCCGTCGCCGAGGAGAAGCCCAAGCGCAAGCGGGCCGTGCGCAAGAAGGCCGAGCCCAAGGCCGAGGCCGAGGGCGACTCCGGCGACGAGTAGCCGCCGCCCGTACCATCTGCACTGCACGAAGGCCCTGCCACTCGGCGGGGCCTTCGTCGTTGACGGGCGCAGACGCGGTGGCCCGTCCTGCGGACGCGGTCAGCGCATGGCGGTGATCGCGCCGAAGCGCGACCCGGGACTCGAGTCGTCGCCCTTCACGGCGATGATGATCGAGGCGAGGAACCCGAGCACGGCGAGCGCGAGGAAGATCGCGAGGATGACGGCGATGAAACCGACGCTGCCGGCGATCGCCTGCAGGTGGCGGTTCTGGGTGTGCTGGGCGTTCGCGAGGTCGCTCAGCGCCCGCTCGGTGACGTTGGTGGGCGTGCCCACGCTGGCGGCGTAGCTGGCGTCACCCTCCTCCCCGCGCACGGGCGGGATGTCGAGTGACTTGAACAGGTCGTCGGCCATGGAACTCCTCGGTGGCGTGCAGTATTGGCGGGAAGGATGCCCGGATCGTGGGGCAGGCAACGCCGAAGGCCCCACCAGCATGCCAGCGGGGCCTTCGTGAATTCGGTGGAGCAGCGCGCAGCTCCCCAGCCGACCTGGGTCAGTCGACCGAGATGAGCGCCTTCGCCTGCGCGACCAGCTTGAGCGGGTCGAACGGCTTGCGCAGGTACCCCTGGGCGCCGCGGTCGGGTGCGTGGCCGAGCTCGTCTTCGGCGATCTTGCCCGAGAAGATCACGACGGGCAGATCCTTGACGTCGAGCTTCTCGCGCACGCGGCGGAGCATCTCCCAGCCGTCGATGCCCGGCATCGAGACGTCGAGCATCATCAGGTCGGGGATGCGCGAGTTGATCTTGTCGATGCCCTGCTGGGCGTTCGCGCCCTCCACGACCTGGAAGCCCTCGCGCTCGAGGCACTCGCGGATGACGAGGCGCACCTCGGCGTCGTCGTCGATGATGAGCACGAGCGGCGCGCCGTCGCCCCGCTTGGATGCGGGCAGCGTCTCGCCACTGGCGCCCTGCATGAAGCGGTCGAGGTCGTCGCGGCGGAACCGGCGATGGCCGCCGGGCGTCTTGAACGTCTCGACCCGACCCATGTCGGCCCACTTGCGGACCGTGCTCTGCGCCACGCCGAGGTAGCGCGCAGCCTCACCGAGCGTCAGCCACTCGGGCGTTTCTTCGGCGGCGCTGGGCCGTGTGCTGCGATATCCGGTCATGCCGGGGCTACTTCCCTTCGGTGCCACATGCGTAACGAACGTGGCGGAACTTTGTGGATCCGTCGTGGATCGCACGCAAGACTACCGATTGCTGCCGACGCGCTCAACGTCGATCGCCTCAGCCGGTGGGCCGGGCCGCCGCGGCCGCCGCAGCGGCCCGCTTCGCCGCCGCGGTCGGCGCCTTGGCGACGGTCTTGGTGACGGTGATCGTGCGAGTCGGCAGGGTCGCGGTGATCGGCGCACCGGCATCCTGCTCGAGCGTGACCTTGCGGGTCGAGGTCTCGTCGTCGGAGCTGATCGTGCGGCCGTATCCGATGCCGAGCACGAAGACGCCGGCGAGCACGAGCAGCCAGAACAGCGACTTGATCGCGCCGAGCGCGAGGCGGCGACGACGACGGCGCGAACGCCCGCGCTTGCGCGCCGAGGCGCTCACCTGCATGTCACCGGAATGGTCGGGTCGCTGTCGTTCGCGGGCCACGTGGTCTGCCTCTCAGCCTCAGGTCGTGGTCTCGAACAGGTAGTCGGATGCGCGGCGCGCATACCGGTAGAAGGCGGAGTTCTGGATGAGGTCCATCTCCCACGCGCCCGGCTCCTCCGGAGCGAGTTCATGCGCGATCGGCATGATCCAGCGCTCGGCCCCCTCCTGCTCGCCGATGAGGTCCATGGTGGTGAAGTTGCCGCCCACGCGCTTCTCGAGTTCGCTGATGACGGCTTCGACGACGTCCTCGACGAGGTCACGGCGACGCGAGTCGGATGCGATGCGCTGCACACGGCGCTCGCCGTCTTCCCAGCGGGTGCGGGCGTACTCGACGGCGGTCTCTTGTTCAGCGAATTGGCTCATGGTGCGTATGATGGTCCTGATGACGGACGCGAACGAATCAGGCGGCGAGCGTACCACCGACGGTGGCGCGGCGCACCCCCCGCTCACGAGCGAGGAGGACCGCACCGTGGTAGCGGCCCAGATCGGTCGCGAACCGCGAGCGATGGAGGGCGTCGCAGCGCGCTGCGTGTTCGGCTACCCCGCCGTCACGAAGCAGGCTCCCGTCGACCGCAACGGCCAGCCCTTCCCCACCGCCTTCTACCTGACCTGTCCGCACCTGGTGAAGCAGATCGACCGCATCGAGGGTGCAGGGGGCGTGAAGCGCTACGAGCAGGCGCTGCAGGACGAGCCGGAGCTGCATGCGGCGACGATGGAGTCGCACGCGCGGCACCGCGCCCTCACGAAGTACGGCAACAACATCGCGGCGTCGAGCAACCCCGACCATCCCAAGTGCCTGCACGCACATGCGGCGTTCGAACTGGCGATGGGCGACCACCCGATGGGGGCGCGGGTGCTCGACGAAGCCGAGCCCGACTGGTGCGCGAACGTGCGCTGCGCGAGCTTGCTCGACCGCGGCTGAGGCCAATCGCGCGAGCCGTGCAGGAACTGACGGACAACCGTCGAACTTCGTGGCATGGCAGCCACCACCGCTTCTCGAGCAGGTCGCAGGCGCGTTCACGTCGATCGTGAGCAGCTCAAGCATCCCGTGCGTCGCCTCTTCGGCGAGTCGCGCGGCGTGACCGTCGGCGCGCTCGTGCTGATCGCCCTCGTGTCACTCATGTTGGTGCGCCCGCTCGCACGCACGTTCTTCAGCTACCACCGCACGGCCGGCATCCTCCAGGAGCGTCGCGCCGAGGTGCGCGACCTGCGGGTACGCCACGCCGAGCTCACCGAGCAGGTGAAATTCTTCGACACGCCGCAGTACGTCGCCGAGAAGGCGCGCAGCTACGGCTACGTCATGCCGGGCGAGAAGGCCTACGTCATCCGCGAGCTCGTGCACCCGGAGAGCGCCGCGCAGTACGCGATCTCACGCCTGCGCAACGTCACGGTCGACGACCCGACCGCACTCGCCCAGCAGTAACACACCGCTCGACCACGCACTGAGGGTCGGATGAGTGACGAGGGCAAGGCGCGAAGCGCAGCACGGGCGAAGGCCCTTGCAAGCGAATGCAACGCAGCCATCGTCGCTCAGGCGCCCCTCAGTTGTATTGCTCGACCTTGAGCATGTTGGTCATGCCGGGCTGCCCCGCGATGGTGCCGGCCGTGAAGACGACCTGCTCGCCGGGCTGGATCAGGCCGGAGAGCTTGGCGCCCGTCACCGAGTCGGTCCAGATCGGATCGCCACCCTCGGGCAGGTCGCTGATCAGCACGGGCACCGTGCCCCAGTCGAGCGCGAGGCGGCGGCACGCACGTACGTCGCGTGACGCAGCGATGATCGGGCGTCGCGGGCGGAAGCGTGATACCTGGCGAGCGGAGCGCCCGGTCTCGGTGAGCACCACGATCGCAGCGGCGTCGAGCATCTCGCCGATCTCGCACGCCGTCGCCGCGAGCGCGGCCGGAACGCTCGACTTGCCGCCCTCGTCGAGGTACGACTTCGGCGCGCCGACGGCGGGCTCCACCGCGCGGGAGATCTTGTCGAGCACGCGGATGGCGAGCACGGGCCACGCACCGACGGCGGTCTCCCCCGACAGCATGACGGCGCTCGTGCCGTCGAGCACGGCGTTCGCCACGTCGCTCGCCTCGGCCCGGGTGGGCTCTGGGTTGTAGGTCATCGTCTCGAGCATCTGCGTCGCCGTGATGACGGGGATGCCCATC
>JAOPYW010000183.1 GCA_025964405.1 Thermoleophilia bacterium
GAGGTGCTCGAACAGGGGAGCCGATCCCGTGGCTGCGTCGAGTGGGCGCAGGCGGGTCGGGCGGGCTTCAAGCGCGCGCGCTCGCGATGGACCGCTGCTGCGGCGCCCGGGTCGGGGCTGGGTGGGCGAGCCGGTGCTCACCGGTCAGCTCAGTGCGCGGTCGGGTTGGCGGGTGCGTCGTGCGTGGCGACGACTTCCACCGGCGCCGGCACGGCTGCCGGTGCGACCTCGGAGGCGGCGACGACCGTCGACGGCTGGTCGGCCTTCGACGCGTCGAGCCCGTTGAGGCTGTTGCGGAACCCGTGGATGCTGCGGCCGAGCGACGAGCCGATCTCCGGCAGGCGCTTCGGCCCGAACAGCACCAGCACGATGAGAAGGATGACGATGAGTTCCTGCCAGTGAATGCCCATGGGCCGAACGGTAGCACGCACCTGCGCGAGCGCGCCGCACACGCGGAGGGCGTTCGGCCGCGCGCGGCCGCGCAGGTGCCACCTGTGAGTTCTCCTCGCGCGCCGGCTTGTTCGTGAACCTGACTGCCGGGAGGGGGCAAGGTGCGGTATGAATCAGCACACGATGGACGAACCCCACACCGATTCCGAAGACACTGCTGCCACGGAGGTCGTGACGACCACGACCCATGACTCGGCGGCCCTTCCGCCGCTCGGAGGCGCGCCGGTGACCCCGTCGTCGCAGCCCCGTCCGTCGGGCAGCCGCGCCGGAAGCCGGCTGCTCGCCGCGCTCGGCGTGCTCGTGCTCGGCTTCGGTGGCGGCGTGGGCGGCTTCTACGCTGCCGACCAGTGGTCGGACGACGACAGCTCCACCGCGTCGCAGCAGTCGCTCCAGCCCTCGAACGCGAGCAGCTCCACCGACAGCTCGAACGCCACGCCGGTCGCAGACAGCGGCACGGCCGAGACACCGGGCCAGATCTACGAGCAGGTATCACCCGCGGTCGTGCACATCAACGCGCAGATCACGACGACCCAGTCGTTCTTCGGCATTCCCCAGGAGGAGGAGGCGACCGGCACCGGGTCGGGCTTCGTCATCTCGAAGGAGGGCTACATCGTCACCAACGCGCACGTGGTCGAGGATGCGAAGGAGCTGACGGTCATCTTCGGCTCCGACACGCCGATCAAGGCGACGCTCGTGGGCCTCGACAAGTCGACCGACGTGGCGGTCATCAAGATCGACCCCGACGCCAAGGAGCTCTCGGGCCCGTTGACGACCGTCGACTTCGCCAACTCGAAGGACGTCAAGGTGGGTGATCCGGTCGTCGCGATCGGCAATCCGTTCAGCCTCGACCGCACGCTCACCACCGGCGTGGTCTCGGCCCTGCAGCGCGACATCCCCTCGCTCAACGACTACAAGATCTCAGACGTCATCCAGACCGATGCCGCGGTGAACCCGGGCAACTCGGGTGGCCCGCTCCTCAACATGCAGGGCGACGTCATCGGCATCAACAGCCAGATCCAGTCGAAGACCGGCTCGTTCGCCGGCATCGCGTTCGCCGTGCCGAGCAACAAGGCGAAGGAGATCGCCGACAAGCTCATCAAGAACGGGTCGGTGAAGCACGCCTGGTTCGGCATCTCGGGCCAGGACCTGACGACCGAGATCGCCGATGAGCTCGACCTGAAGATCTCGAAGGGCATCGTCGTCGCCACCGTCAGCGACGGCTCCCCGGCCGCGAAGGCGGGCCTGGCGAGCGCCAAGGGCGAGAGCGAGACCGACAGCGTGCCGAGCAGCGCCGACATCATCACGAAGTTCGACGGCAAGGCCGTGACCTCGATGCGCGAACTCGCCGACACGGTCGACTCCAAGTCGCCGGGCGACAAGGTCGACATCGAGTTCCTCCACGACGGTGACACGAAGCGGGCGGTCGTCACGCTCGGCGACCGACCGGATACGTCGAGCACCGCGTCCCAGGACGAATAACTGCAGTTGTCAGGGCCCCCTGACGACGGGATGCGCCTTCCGGGCCGCCGTCGTCAGGGGGCCCTTACTCGTGCGGCGCGCAAAGTGGCCGTGGGCGGCTGATGCCGCATGGGAAGCGGCGCTTTCGCTTCCGGAGTGCGATACCATCCCGGGTGATCCACACGCATCCAACTCCCCAGGAGCGATCACAGGCCATGGCCGACCTCATCATCAAGAACCTGCACGTCAGCGTCGAGGGAACCGAGATCCTCTCCGGCATCGACCTGACCGTACGCAAGGGCGAGATCCACGCGCTGATGGGCCCGAACGGCTCCGGCAAGTCGACGCTCTCCTACGCCCTCATGGGCCACCCGAGCTACGAGATCACGCAGGGCTCCGTCGAGTTCGACGGCCAGGACCTGCTCGAGATGTCGGTCGACGAGCGCGCGCGCCTCGGCCTCTTCCTCGCCTTCCAGTACCCGCAGGCCGTGCCCGGCGTGTCGGTGACCAACTTCCTCCGGATGGCGATCAACGCCCATCGCGGCGTGCGCGGCGACGGTCGCAACGACGACCCCGATGCACCCAAGCCGATCAAGATCCCCGAGTTCCGCAAGGTGCTCGAGGAGGCGATGGAGCTGCTCAAGGTCGATCGCGACCTCATCCGCCGCTACCTCAACGACGGCTTCTCCGGTGGTGAGAAGAAGCGCGTGGAGATCCTCCAGATGGCGCTCCTCAACCCGGCGATCGCCATCCTCGACGAGACCGACTCCGGCCTCGACATCGACGCACTGCGCATCGTCGCCGAGGGCGTGCAGAAGCTCGTCACCGAGCGCGGCATGGGCGCACTCGTCATCACGCACTACCAGCGCATCCTCAACTACATCGAGCCCGAGTTCGTGCACATCCTCGTCGACGGCAAGATCGTCGCGAGCGGTGGATTCGACCTGGCCAAGCGCCTCGAGCTGGAGGGGTACGCCCCGGTGCTCGAGAGCTTCGGCATCGAGGCACCCGCACGGGTCGGGGCTGGCGAACTCGCCGGCACCAAGGCCTGATCCGCGCGTCACGTAAGGAGCACCACCATGACTGAAGCCATTCCCACCGTCGCCAGCGACACCGAACTCACCGCCGCCGAGCAGGACGCGGTCGAGATCGGTGACTACAAGTACGGCTGGTCGAAGGACGACTCCGCCGGCGCCTACGCGTTCAAGAGCGCGAAGGGGTTGAGCGAGCAGGTGGTGCGCGACATCTCCGCCCACAAGAACGAGCCGGAGTGGATGCTCGCGGAGCGCCTCAAGGCGTACCAGTACTTCCTCGACCGACCGATGCCGACGTGGGGCGCCGACCTCTCCGGCATCGACTTCGACGACATCTACTACTACATCAAGCCGACCGAGGGTCAGGCTGACAAGTGGGAAGACCTGCCGGCTGACATCAAGGACACCTGGGATCGCCTGGGCATCCCCGAGGCCGAGCGCAAGTTCCTCGCCGGTGTCGGTGCGCAGTACGAGAGCGAAGTCGTCTACCACAAGCTCCGCGAGGACCTCGAGAAGCTCGGCGTCATCTTCCTCGACATGGACGGCGCGCTCCGCGAGTACCCCGAGCTCGTGCGCGAGCACTTCGGCACGATCATCCCGCACAACGACAACAAGTTCTCCGCGCTCAACACCGCGGTGTGGTCGGGCGGCTCCTTCATCTACGTGCCGCCGGGCGTGAAGATCGACATGCCGCTGCAGGCCTACTTCCGCATCAACGCGGAGAACATGGGCCAGTTCGAGCGCACGCTGATCATCGTCGACGAAGGTGCCTACGTGCACTACGTCGAGGGCTGCACGGCGCCGATCTACACGACCGACTCCCTCCACTCCGCCGTGGTCGAGATCATCGTGAAGAAGGGTGGCCGCGCCCGCTACACGACCATCCAGAACTGGTCGAACAACGTCTACAACCTCGTCACGAAGCGCGCCGTCGCCGAGGAGGACGCCACGATGGAGTGGGTCGACGGCAACCTCGGCTCGAAGACGACCATGAAGTACCCGGCCGTCATCCTCAAGGGCGAGCGCGCCCACGGCGAGGTGCTCTCGATCGCCTTCGCCGGCAAGGGCCAGCACCAGGACGCAGGCGCGAAGATCACGCACGCCGCCCCCAACACGACGAGCGTCATCACGTCGAAGTCGATCTCCAAGGACGGCGGCCGCGCCGGCTACCGCGGGCAGCTGCTCGTGCAGCCGGGTGCGACCAACGCCAAGAGCCAGGTCGTCTGCGACGCCCTGATCATCGACGCGCAGTCGGCGAGTGACACGTTCCCCTACATCCGCATCGACGGCGACGACGTCGAGATCGGGCACGAGGCGAGTGTCACGCGCGTCAACGAGGAGCAGCTCTTCTACCTCCAGACCCGCGGCCTCTCCGAGGAGCAGGCCAACGCCATGATCGTCGCCGGCTTCGTCGAGCCGATCACCAAGGAACTCCCGCTCGAGTACGCCATCGAGATGAACAAGCTGATCCAGCTGCAGATGGAAGGAAGCGTCGGTTGATGACCGCCACTGCCGGAACCGTGACGGAGACCATCTCCGCGCCCCTCTCGAGCGCCACCGTCGCCCAGCTGTCAGAAGCTGCCGGCGACACCGCGTTCCTCGCCCAGCGTCGCACGGAGGCCCATGCGGCGTTCGAGCGCGCTCCGATGCCGACGCGCCGTGACGAGCACTGGCGCTTCACCAAGCTGCGCGGCGTCGAGCTCTCGGAGCTCCCCACCGTCGTCGCCGCGACTGACATCGAGGCCGCGCGCGAGCGCACCGCCACGAGCCTGACCTCCGCGGTCGACCTCGCCGGCGAGCTGCTGCACGTCAACGGCGTGACCGTCGAGGAGAGCATCACGCGCGCTGCCGACCTGCCCGACGGCGTCGTCTTCTCGTCGATCGCGCAGGCCGCGCACGACCACCCCGAGCTCTTCGAGGCGCACTTCGGCACGGTCGTGCCGACCACCGATTCGCTCGACGACAAGTTCGTCGACCTCAACACGGCGAGCCTCGCGGGCGGCGTGTTCCTCTACGTGCCGCGCAACACCACGGTCGAGCTGCCCTTCCGCGCCGACGTGGTGCTGACGAGTGGCGGCGCGGTCAACTGGCGCGCGCTCATCGTGCTCGAGGAGGGTGCCCAGGCGACGTTCGTCGAGGAGTTCCTCTCCACCGACGCCGACTACGCGGGCCTGTCGAATGCAGTGGTGGAGCTGGTCGCGGGCGCGAATTCGCGGCTGCACTACGTCACCGCCCAGGACTACGCCGTGCCGGTGCGCCACTTCGCGACGCACCGCGTGCATGCGCATCGCGACGCAACGGTCGACTGGAGCGCGGTCGGCCTCGGTGCCTCGATGGGCAAGACGCGCATGGAGACGCACCTCGTCGGAGCCGGCTCGCACGTGAAGCTCACGGGCCTCTACTTCGTGAACGGCACGCAGCAGATGGACTACGACACGTACCAGCTGCACGCGGCGCCCAACGCCTACTCCGACCTGCTGTTCCGTGGCGTGCTCGACGACAAGGCGCACTCGGTCTGGCGCGGCATGATCGCCGTCGCCCCCGGGGCCCAGGGCACGGATGCGTTCCAGAAGAACAGCAACCTCATCCTCACGCCCGGTGCCCACGCCGACTCGATCCCCGGCCTCAAGATCGAGGCGAACGACGTGCGCTGCACGCACGCCGCCACGATCACCAAGGTCGACCCGGAGCAGCTCTTCTACCTCCAGGCTCGTGGCATCACGCGCGAGGAGGCGGTCAAGGAGATCATCCGCGGCTTCTTCACCGACGTGCTCGACCGCATCGAGGTCGAGCAGGTGCGCGACCAGGTGCGCGTGGCGATCTGGGACCGACTCGACGCCTGATCGGGTAGGCCCCTGTCGATGGCGACGAATCGACAACCACCACCGCGACTGAACCGGGCCCAGCGCAAGGAGCTGCGCGTCGAGGTGAAGGCGCAGGATGCACTGGTTCCCGGCGCGTGGGCGTTCTGGCGTGCGGGCTGGCGCATGCTGCTGCAGTCGCCGCGCACGCTCGTCGCACTCGCCCTGGTGATCGCGATCGACGTCGCGGTCTTCGCGACCAGCCTCGGGAGCGACCACGACCTCCTCGGCACCGCGAGCAACGCGCTTGCCTGGCTCGTGGTGACCATCGCCGTGCTCCGCAAGCCGGTGCACGGACTGCCCCAGCTGGGCGCGGCCGCCATCGCGTGCGTCGCGATCGTCGCCCTGCAGCTGCTGCCCGGCCGCATCCAGATCGCAGGAGCGCTGGTCGGCGCCTTCCTCGGCGCGACACCGGGCCTGCTCTGGCGGGGAGCATCGGTCATCGACGCGCTCCGCCACAGCGCGGTGCTGCTGGTGCGGCGACTGGCCGGAGCAGTGTCACTCTTCATCGTGCTCGTGCTGCTACCGATGGCGCTCGTCGCCGTCGTGGCGTCGGCGCTCGGGCACGGCCAGTCGTCAGACTTCGAACACGCCGGCGCCGTCTTCGTGACCCTTTACGCCGTGCTCATGGTGGTCTCGATCGGGCCGATGTACGCCGCCATGGCGCACTGGCTGTTCGTGGCCGAGCCGACGCGCTCGGGCCTGCCGACCGTCGACCGTGATCCGTTCACGGTCGACGAGGCCGAACTCGCCCGTCTCGAGTGAGTCAGGGGCGCTCTTCGAGGTTCTCGACGTTGTAGGTGTGGCCGTTGTCGACGACGTACTGCACCGCGCCAACCTGCCACGACTGGTCCTTGGTCTTGTAGCCGAACGTCGCCACCTGACCGTGGTGGTAGTCACCCTCGTCGAGCACCCGGGGGTGCGTCATCGGGTTGAAGGGGTTCGTCATGAGCGCGTAGTCGACGTCGTAGAGCACGAACGGCTTGTGCGGCGCATACTCGGCCGACAGTGACGGGAAGGTCGAGATCGCGACTGCGGGCGCCGCGCCCTCGCTCAGCTCGAGGGCTGCCTGCTCGGCGTCGTAGAGCTGGTCGAACTCGCCGAGCGCCTTGCCGTAGCGCAGCTCGACCGTGTGCGTGAACGGCACGCGCTTGACCGTGCCCATCCGCGAGCCGGGTTCGTTGACCTCGACGAGGGGCGCCGTGGGCGCTGCCGTCGTGGTCTTCGGTGCGGCGACGGGTGCGATGGCTGCGAGGTTCACGGAGTTCTCCTGGGACGAGTGGGGATGCCCACGCATCGTCTCAGGGGATCAGCCACGCCATGGGCGTGGAGGCCAGGTGGAGGCGCCGTACGGACACGGCGTTGGCCGGGTCAGGCGGCGTTCACCGCGTCAGTCGGAGAGGTACAGCGAGGCACCCATGAAGGCGCCGAGCACGCCGCCGCCGATCGCGCCGGGAATGCCGAGGGTGAGCATGCCGACCCCGCCGAGCACGGCGGCACCCGCGAGCGCGGCCACCGGCATGCCCGCGCGGCCGAGGTGGTCCTCCATCCAGCCGGTGATCGTCAGCCGGATGCTGTTGAGGCCGCCGCCTGACACCGTCGGGTGCGCGGGTGCGTCATCGGAGGGCAGGGAGGTTGGCGGCAGGGCCGATCCCGAATTCGGGAGGGGCGGTGCCACGCTGCTGGGGGAAGCGATAGCTGTCATGCCCGTTCGTCGAGCGAACGAGCAGGGAAGTTGCGCAGAAACGGCCATTCGGTGGCCGTGCGCCTACGTATCGGGCAGGAACCGACCTGGTTCGAGGCGACTCGATCGCACGGGCTGGGCCGAGCGTCCGGCGCGGAAGATCGCCAGCGCGCGTTCGCCCGTCTGGTTCCACGCCGCGACCGGGTCGAGGCCGAGCCGCTCGTGCAGCCGACGGTTCGAGTCGGGGGCATCGATCACCTGGCTGAGCGGATGCGTGTGGCAGCCGTGCCGATGCAGTTCGAGCCAGCTCCGCAGCAGTCCGCTCCCCGCGGTGAGCGTGGCTTCGGGCGACGACGGGTCACCGACCAGCACGAGCACCGACCCGGGTCGCTTGATCACGGGGGTCGAGAAACTGGCCAGCAGCGCGGGCCCACCGATGCGGCGCAGCCAGGGCCAGACGCCCCGCGCGAGCATGGCGCGCAGTGCGACGGCCTCGGCCTTCGACATCGCGAGCGCCTCGTAGCTGAGTCCGTCCTCTTCGTAGCGGGGGTCGGACCTTGTCAGTCGCAGCCACGCCTTGAGCTCGAGGGTCGTCGGCAGGTCGGCCCACGCGTGGCGGTCCCCGTCGGCCAGCAGCTCCACCACCGACGGCGCCGGGAGCACCTCGATCCGCAGGCCGTCGCCCATGACGGCGAGCTCGGTCGCCGCGAGCGCGTCTGCCGGCACGGGTTCGGGCTCGTAGTTGGTGCGACTGCTGCGACGCGCCTGCACGTCGGCGGCCGCATGCGCGCGCTGCGGTGGAGCGGTGGCCGCGACGAACCGTCCGGCGGTGTGCGCCTCGTGGTCGACACCCGGCTCGAACGCGATCGCGTAGCCCTGCTCGGCCGCGACGATCATCGCGACCTCCACGAAGGCCCCGAGGCCGAGGAGCAGGTCGCGGCGCGTGGGGTCGGCGATCGGTAGGGCGCGCGCGGGGTCGTAGCCGAGCACGAGCTCCGCGCCGTCGCGGGTCAGCAGCCACGGCTGCGTGTTGTGGGCCGAGGGTGCACGCGCCAGGTCGGCAGCATGTGCGAGCAGGCGGTGCGGCACGCTACAGCTCCCGCTCGTAGAAGGTGTAGCCGTGCAGCGGGCGCCCGCCCATCTTGCGGTAGGCCGAGGAGGATGCGCCGTTGTCGCGCTCGACGAACGTCGAGCGCAGCGTGCGGTAGCCGTGCGCCTGCAGGCCTTCGAGCAGGCGACGCGACAGCAGGTTCATGTAGCCGGAGCCCTGCGCCTCGGGCACGGTGCCCTTGATCACGAGCACGGCCTCGCGGCGGTAGCGCGATCGCGTCGCGAGCAGGCG
>JAOPYW010000200.1 GCA_025964405.1 Thermoleophilia bacterium
ACGTGGGCGCCCTCCCCACCGACGAGATCCAGGTGCTGACCGTGACCTTCCGCAACCTCGGCGCGCGCACCGAGGTGCAGTTCCACCAGGCGGGGCCGATGGCGCCCGGCATGGCCGAGGGGCTGCAGCAGGGTTACACGTCGTTCATGGTGCGACTCGGCGAACTCCTCGCCGGACACCATGGCGGGCTCGAGGCCTGACTCAGAAGTTCTGGATGTCGGCGATGAACTTGTCGAGCCAGGCGACGTCGGCCGGCATGAGCACGATGTAGCGACCACCGGCGTAGTCGACGCGGCCGCCCTTTGGGAGCACTCGGTAGTTGCCGCCCGCGTAGTCGACCTTGCCGCCAGCCGGCACGACGCGGTAGGCCCCGCCCGCGTAGTCGACGGCGCCGCCGGCGGGAATCACGCGGTACTTGCCACCGGCGTAGTCGACCCGGCCACCGGGCGGCACGACGCGGTAGTTGCCGCCGGCGTAGTCGACGCTCCCGCCCTTGGGCACGGGGCGGTAGTTGCCGCCGGCGTAGTCGACGTGATCTGCGGGGTAGACTCGCGCGACCCATTCATCGATCGGCTCGGAGACGCCGGCGACCAGCGACTGCACGGGCGCGGCTGCGACGGGTGCCATCGCAGCTCCGGCTCGCGTGATGGACGGGACCTTCGAGGCGATCGGCGAAATCATCATTCGCAGATGGTACCGACCACGAACTCCGCATGCGTCAGTCGATCAGCTCGCGCCGACGTAGCTCACCATCAGCAACGCCCAAGCGAAGCGAGCGCCATGTCTGAGCTCGCTCAAGCATGGCCGAGCGCAGCGCCGGACGCAGCGTGTCGCGCGCTGCGAAGCAGCGCTGGGCAGGCGACGCCTGCCCGATCCAGCGCGCAGCGCCGGATCAGCGACTAAGCAAAGATCCCAGCAGCCGCCGCGATGTCGCTGCGCGAGTGCTTGCCGTCGAAGGTGATGAGCGCGGCGGCTTCCTGCGCGAGCGCAGCGGCCTCCTCCACGGTGGCACCCGTGGCGGTGACGGTCAGCACGCGGCCACCGTTGGAGCCGACGCCCTTCGCCTTGCCCTTGCCGGTCGCCTCGACGTTGCCGAGGAACACCTCGACGTCATCCATCTCGGCGGCGTCGGCGAGGCCGGCGATCGCCGCGGTGGCCTCGGTGCGCTCGAGCTTCGGGTAGCTCGCGTCGACGAGCGCGACGACCGCGGAAGCGATCGTGGGCTCGGCGATGGTGACGCCCTCGAGGTTCTCGGTGGCGGTGCGGTGCAGCAGGTCGAGGAGGTCCTCGTCCATGGCGCGAACCATCGACTGCACTTCGATCTCACCGAAGCGGCAGTTGTACTCGAGCACCTTCGGGCCGGTCTTCGTGAACATCACGTCGGCGTAGAGCACCCCGACGTAGTCCATGCCGCGCTCGCGGTAGTCGGCGAGGGCGGGCTTGATGCCGGCCTCGATCGCTTCCTCCACCTGCTGCTCGTAGAGCTCCTCGACGGGGAGCCATGCGCCCATGCCGTCGGTGTTGGGACCCTGGTCGTTGAGGTCACGGCGCTTCTCGGAGCGCACGACGTGCAGCGGCACGACGTTCGTGCCGTCGGTGAGCACGGTGATCGACGCCTCGATGCCCTGGAGGTACTCCTCGACGACGATGCGGCGACCGCTGACGCCGAACTGCGCGTCGACGAGCAGCGCGTGGAGCGCCTTCTCGGCCTGCACCTTCGTCATGCAGACGAAGACGCCGCGGCCACCGGTGCAGCCGTCGGCCTTGATCACGCACGGGCCTCGCCAGCGATTGATCGCGGCGAGTGCGGCCTGCACGTCGCTGAAGGCCTCCCAGCGCGCGGTCGGCACCTGCGCTCGATCCATCAGCTCCTTGGCGTAGACCTTGGAGCCCTCGATGCGCGCGCCGGCAGCCGACGGGCCGCAGCATGCGATGCCGTGCTTCTTGAGCCGGTTGGAGAGACCGTCGACGAGCGGGGCTTCCGGCCCCACGACGACGAGGTCGACCTCGAGCTTGGTCGCGAGCGCCGTGATGGCGTCGATGTCACGACCGGAGACCTTCGGGTGCAGCGTGGCGTGCTCGCCGATGCCGGGATTACCCGGAACGGCATGCAGCTCGGTCAGCATTGGAGACTGAGCCAGCTTCCAAGCGAGGGCGTGTTCACGAGCTCCTGATCCCACCACGAGTACCTTCATGCCATGGAATCTAGCAGGTCGTACGACCATCGTGCTGCACTTTCGCTGCTGCCTGTCCGCATTTCGGACACATCTGGCCTCCCCGGATGAACCCGGTGCAACGTTTCCAGCGTCGAACACGATACGCGGGAGAGGACCTGCGTGCCCCATGCCGCAGGTCGAGGGGAAGTTCCGGGGGGAACAGATGTACGAATCACCGAGCCACCGCGACCTGTCGATGCGCGACCTGCAGCCGCAGCCGGGCGACCAGCTCTGCTACGTCTGGGCCGGACCGAACCTGCGTCCCAGCATGCCGCCGACCGCTCCGCCCACGCCCGACACGCTGCCCAACGGCGAGCCGGCACCCGACTCGCCGGCCCAGGTGCCCAGCACCAAGCCGCAGTGGCACAACCCGGGCTTCAACCCGAACGCCGCGCGCCCGGCCAAGCCCACCTTCGACCAGGTCGCGCGACTCGTCGAACTCCTCAAGTCAGACACCACGCTGCCTGATTCGTTCAAGCTCGCCATCCTGCGTCACGCCCTCGGGCAGCTGTCGACGTCGAGCGTGCTCACGCCGCGCGCCGGGCTGCACGACGTTGCGTACGCCAACGCGCAGATCAAGGGCAGCAGCATCGTCGACAGCGCCCGTTCGGCCATCGGCGGCGGCCCCGCCCTCGAGGCGGCACCCGCTCCACCGGCACCCGGCATCGACTCCTCTGAGGCGACCGAGGCCTGATCGGGGCGACGGCAGATGACGGACGCCACCATCTGGCATCCACCTCCCGAGGGCACGGCCGGAATCCCGGTTCGTGCCCTCGTCGGTGGCAAGGCCGAAGGCCTCGTGCTCGCGGCGCAGCACGACCTTCCGGTGCCACCCTGGGTCGCCGTGCCGATCGACGCGTGGCGCGCCGCCGCTGGGGCCACACCCGGCCTCGACCCCCGCGCCCTTCGTGCGCACGTGTGCGCCGCAGCGTGGTGGCCTGCCCTCCTCACCTGGTGGCGTGACGAACTCGACGGCGCGCCGCTCGCCGTGCGCAGCTCCGCCCACGGCGAGGATGGAGCCACCACCGGCGCGAGCTTCGCGGGCATCTTCACCAGCGTGCTGCACGTGACGAGTGACGACGCGCTCGCCGACGCGATCGTCGCGTGTTGGCGCTCCGCAACCGCCCCGCCAGCGCGCAACTACGTCGCGGCACGCAACCTTCCCGACGACGCGTGTGCCATGGCAGTGATCGTGCAGCGCATGGTGGCGGCACGCCTCGCGGGGGTCGCCTTCAGCCGCGACCCGGCGACCGGTCGCGACGTCGTCGTGTTGTCAGTGACATCGGGCACCGCCGAACGCCTGGTCGACGGCGCCGAGGCCGGGCTGACGGTCACCGCCGATCGAACCACCGGGGAGCTGACGTCGGCCGAAGACGTCAGCGCCCGTGCATGGCGTTCGGTGCTGCGCGAGGCGGTGGAACATGCGCTCGCCGCGGAACATGCGTTCGGTGGTGCGGCCGCCGACGTCGAATGGGCGGCCGACGACGCGCGGACGTGGGTCGTTCAAGTGCGCGTGGCGCGCGTGCCGGCCAACCCGGGCGCCACGATCGACACGACCGACACCGAGGAGCAGTTCGCGGGGCGCGCCCGGGCACTGACCGCGTCGACGGCCGTGCGCTTCGGGGTCGCCGCCACGACGGAACTCATGCGCCTCGGCGCGGGCCTCGACGAGCTCCCGGCGATCTCGAGCGACGCTGCGCCCATCACCGTGCAGCAGCAGCGGATCGGCATCGACCTCGCACGGTGGTATGCGCTGGCCGAGCGACATGCGCCCACCGCGCCCGACCTGCACTGGCTGCGTCGGGCGTGGGGCGTCGCGGGCGGTTCCGTCTGGAGCGACGACGGACCACCACTCCCCACCGAAACGCCGCTCGTCGTGGTCGCCGCGGCGGCTGCGGCCCATGCGCCGCTGGGCGCGCGGAGCGCCGCGACTTCCGACGCGGGTGCTGATACGGAGCACGGCATCGGCGTGCGCATCACGCAGCTCCTGGCCGACGCCGACGACCTCGCGCGGCAGGGCGCCGCCCTCGACATCGTGCGGCCGTGGCTCCACGCGCGCGCCGATGCCATGGGCCGGCCGAGCGATCCGGTCGCAGGTGCCGATCCCGTGCTGCACGACCTGCGGGCGCTGGCCGGCGCCCCGCTCGACGACGCGGCGATCGCCGGGTTCATCGAGCGGCACGGCGACCTGACCGAGGATGGCCTCCACCTGGAGCTGCCGCGATTGCGCGAACACCCCGATCGGGTCGCCGCACTCGTGCGTCTAAGTGGGTCGGGCCTGCACGTACCGCCGGCCGACCCGGTCACCGATCCACCGATCGGCGACGACCTCGACGACCTCGACGACCAGCTCGCACGGATGTGGGGGCGGCGTGAGGAGCTGCGCAGGGCACGCGCCGGCTGCTTCGCACGCCTTCGGGTGCTCGCGCTCGAGGCGGGAGCGCTCCTGCATGCAGGCGGCACCCTCGACAGGATCGACGACGTGTTCGACCTCGCGCTGCCGGAGCTGCGCGACCTGCTCGACGGCACCCTCGCGCCGCAGCTCGCGCGGCGCATCGCCGCGCGGCGCCAACGCGACGCGACCCGACCCGCGTCGAACGTCGTCGTGCTGGCGCCGTCGGCCACGCCCGGTCCGGCCGACCTCTACGGGCTGCCGTGCGTCGCGGGCCGTGCGTCGGGCCGCGCGGTCGTGGCGACCATTCCTGATGCGGCATCGGCCGCACACGGCGGCGTGCTCGTGTGCGAGCGGCTGACACCCGATTCCGCGTCGTGGCTCGGCGCGCACGTGGCCGTCGTCGTGGAGCGCTCCAGCCCGCTCGCCCACGCGGTCATCATCGCGCGCGAGCTGGGCGTGCCCACGGTCGTGCAGGTCGAACACGCGACGGGGCGCGTGCGCCCGGGCGACGACCTGCAGGTGGACGGCGGAGCGGGCACCATCGTCATCACGCGATGACGACCAGTCGATCGGTCAGCGAGCGACGGGTGTCAGGTCGAGCGTGATCACGGCTTCGCGATCCTGCCCGGTACCGACGAACGTGACCGGCACGCCGACCGAATCCTGGATGCGGCGCAGCAGCACCTTGGCCGCCTCGGGCAGGTCGTCGAGCGAGCGAGCCGCGTCGATGTCCTCGGTCCAACCGGGCAGGTACTCGACGTTCGCCGTGGCACGAAGCACGTCGGCCGTGAGCGTCGGCCAGGCAGTCTCGGTCGCCTCGCCCACGTCGTAGGTGTCGGCGAGGCCGATCTGCTCGAAGCCGGTGAGCACGTCGAGCTTGGTGATCGCAAGCTCGGTGAGGCCGTTGACCTGTGCGGCGCGGCGCAGCGCGACGAGGTCGATCCAGCCACAGCGACGGCGTCGACCGGTCGTGGTGCCGAACTCCCCACCGCGGTCGACGAGCTGGTCGCCGACGTGGTCGAAGAGCTCGGTCGGGAAGGGACCCGCACCCACGCGCGTGGCGTAGGCCTTGGCCACGCCGATCACGCGATCGATGCGGCCCGGGCCGATTCCCGCTCCGGTGCACGCGCCGCCGGCGACGGGCGAACTCGACGTGACGAAGGGATAGGTGCCGTGGTCGATGTCGAGCAGCGTGCCCTGCGCACCCTCGAGCAGCAC
This sequence comes from Thermoleophilia bacterium, assembly GCA_025964405.1. GTDB lineage: Bacteria > Actinomycetota > Thermoleophilia > Gaiellales > SKUG01 > JAGQUL01. Next base: position 5,830 of record JAOPYW010000200.1, read on the forward strand.
GTTGCCACCACGCTCGGCGATGCGCTCGATGAGCGCGCCGACGTCGGTGACGAAGGGGCGGAAGAACTCGGCGTGCGCGACGATCTGGTCGAACACCGCGTCGACGGAAAACCCCTCGTGCCCGTAGTGGGCGAGCAGCACGTTGGTCTCGCCCAGTGCGGCCGAGATGCGTGTGCGGAGGTGCTCGGTGTCGAACAGGTCCTCGACGCGCACGCCGCGGCGCGCGGTCTTGTCGGCGTAGCAGGGCCCGATGCCGCGTCGGGTCGTGCCGATGACGGCGCTGTCCTTGCCGATCGCGTTGGCCGGCGCGCCACGGCGTTCGCCGGCGATCGCCGCCATCTCCCGAGCCTCGTCGAGCGCGACGTGGTACGGCATGATCAGGTGCGCTTGGGGCGAGATGCGCAAGCGGTCGCGCACGTCGATGCCAGCTTCGTCGAGGCCTTCGACCTCGCGGCGCAGCACCTGTGGATCGATGACGACACCGTTGGCCAGCGCGCAGAGCGTACCCTCGTGGAGCACGCCGCTGGGCACGAGGTGGAAGGCGAACGTCTCGCCACCACGCACGATCGTGTGCCCGGCGTTGTTGCCGCCCTGGTAGCGCACGACGAGCTCGGCCTGCTCGGCCAGCAGGTCGACGAGCTTGCCCTTGCCTTCGTCGCCCCACTGGGCGCCGACGAGCACGGTAACGGTCATCAGGTCACATCTCCATATGCATCAGGTGGCGGCGCAGGCAGACCGAAGTCGTCTCCGCCGAAGGCCGGCGCGGGGGTGCCGCCGCCGAAGGTTCCCTCGTCGGCCGGGGCCGTCGCGGTCGTTGCTGCGAACTGCTCGGTGGCAGGGGCCGATGATGAGCCTCCTGCCGCCGCGGCGATCGCTCCCCCACCCGAACCCGAACCGGCCGACTTGCCCGGTCGGTTGTCGCGCGCCTCGGCGACGGCGTCGAGGGTGAGGTTGACGAACTTGGTGTAGCGGCCGAGCCAGCCGAGGATCGAGCTGCCGGGCTGGCCGTTGCGGTGCTTGCTCACGATCAGCTCGGCCTTGCCCTGCCACTCGGGTGGGGTCTCGTCCTTCGTGTAGTACTCGGGGCGGTAGAGGAACACGACCATGTCAGCGTCCTGCTCGATCGAGCCCGACTCGCGCAGGTCGCTCAGGAGCGGGCGCTTGTCGGGGCGCGACTCGACCGCGCGGCTCAACTGCGAGAGCGCGATGATCGGCACCGACAGCTCGAGCGCGAGGCTCTTGAGCTGGCGGGAGATGTAGGAGACCTCCTGCGTGCGGTTGGCCGCGTCGCCCTTGCGACCGCCCTCCATCAGCTGCAGGTAGTCGATGATGATGAGCTGCAGTCCGCCCTTGTCCTTGAGCTGCTGCGCAAGCCGGCGGCAGTGCGCGCGGAGGGTCATCGGAGTGAGCTCACGCGTGTCGGCGATGAGCAGGCGGTCGGGCTTCATGAGCTTGCCGACGGCCTCGACGAGGTGCGGCCAATCCTGCTCCTGCGGCACGCCGACGCGGATGCGGTGCTGGTCGACCTTCGCCACCGAGCACATCATGCGGGTCATGAGGTCGGCGGGCTCCATCTCGAGCGAGAACATGGCGACGCCACCCTCGCCGTCGATGATCACGTTCTCGGCGATGTTCATCGCCCACGAGGTCTTGCCCATGCCCGGGCGGCCCGCGACGATGACGAGGTTGCCGGGCTGCAGGCCGCCGGTGCGCTGGTCGAAGTCGTGGAAGCCGGTGATCAGGCCACTCGCGGAGACGCCGGTCTCGGCACGCTCGGTGAGTTCGTCGTAGATCGGGCCGAGCAGCGTCGACGCGTCGATGAAGTCGCCGGCCGTGCGCTTCTGCGTGAGGTCGCCCACGAGGGCCCCTGCGAGGTCGACGAGCTTCTCGGATTCCTCCGGGTGCTCGTAGCCGAGGCGGGCGATCTCGTGCCCGGTCTCGACGAGCGCGCGCAGCGTCGCCTGTGAGATGACCTCCTCGGCATAGGCACGTGCGTTGGCGACCGCCGGCACGCGCTCGGCCAGGCTCATCACCGCGGCTGCGCCACCAACCTCCGAGAGCACGTTCTGGTGCTTGAGCTCGTTGATGACGGTGAGCTCGTCGACCGCATCACGGGCGGCGAGCTCGAGGATGACGCGATAGATCGTTCGATGGCTCGAACGATAGAAGTCGCTCTCCTTGAGACGCAGGTCGTTGGCGACGTCGACGGCGCGCATGCTGAGCAGCATGGCACCGAGGATCGCCTCCTCGGCCTCGAGGTTCTGGGGCGGCAGGTGCGACGGCATGTCGGCACCGCTGCGCGAGGCTCCGTCGAAACGGGAACGACTCGAGTCGAACCCGGATGCTCCTCCGGAGGACGCGTCCTCCGCCACCGTCAGGCCTCGGCGTCAGCCGTGGCGACCGCTTCGCTCTCGTCGACCTCGGTGGCCTCGGCATCAGGTGCGTCTGCGTCGGCATCGACGTCGGCATCCGGGGCCGGCGCGTTGCCGGCCTCGGCAGCAGCCTTGGCCTTGGCCTCGGCCTTGAGCTGTGCGGCGATCTCGGCCTCTTCAGCTGCCTTGCGCTCGCCCTCGAGGCGCGCGAGCTGCTCCTCGGTGAGCTTCTGCTCGGTGACCTCGACCGTCAGCTCGGCGGTGACGCCGTGACCGAGGTTGACCGGCACCTGGTAGGTGCCGAGCGTCTTGAGCGGAGCATCCAGCGTGATCTTGCGGGTGTCGAGGCGCAGCTTGCGCGTTGCTTCGAGCACGCGGGAGATGTCGAGCGCGGTGACGGAGCCGAACAGGCGGCCCTCGGCGCCGGCGTTGGCACCGATCTCGATCGTCGTGCGGTCGAGGAGGAGCTTGAGCTCCTCGGCCTCGGCGGCGTTGTTCGCCTCGAGCGAGCGGCGGCGCTCCTGTGCATCGGCGACCTCGCGGATCAGCGTTGCCGACGCCTGCTCGGCGAGACCGCGCGGGCGCAGGAAGTTGCGCCAGTAGCCACGCTTGACGTCGACGACGTCGTTCTTGTAGCCGAGGTGGTCGACGTCGTTCTTGAGGATGACCTGCATGCGAAAGTGCCTTTCGAGGTGGTGCCTGGAATCCGTCTTCGTGGCCCGTGCGAGCGCCGCGCGAACGAGTCGTGCGTCAGCTCACGGAGCCGCGACCGGTAAGGCTACCAGATACGCGGCGTCGCGGGTGGAGGGCGAGGTCGACCACGCCCAGGAAGAGCAGCAGCACCAGCACGTAGCGGAGCGCGAACACGGCGCAGACGATCAGCACCACACGTCGCCATCCGCGCAGTCCACGGAGCGTGAACGCGAGCAGGCCCGACCCCTGTGCGGCGATGAGCTGCGCGCCGAACGTCACGCAGGCGATGCCGAGTGCTCGGCCCCACTGCGCGACGTCACCTCCGACCTCCGACAGGAAGAGGACGAGGAGCAGGCCCGCTGCGGTGACGTAGCCGGCGCTCCAGTGCACCTCGAGTTCCCGGAGCGGGCGCTTCGGTCGGGTCGGCACGCGCGACCTGCGTAGCCGCCAGAGCGTGGTCGCATGGCTGGTCCAGGCTCCTCCGAAGGCGATGAGCGCCGCAGCCACGCCGACGGCGAGGTGCACGTGGTCGCGCACGACCCGCACCGCCTGGTCGCGCTGTTCGAGCACGAGCTTGCAGGCGTCCTTCTGGCTCGCGAGCTCGCCGCCCGGGCGACACTCGCGGGAGAACTCCCCATACTGGGCGCGGATGCCATCGCGCATGGAGCGCTGCAGGTCGCCGGTGCCGACGGCAGGTGCCAGGATGGCGATGCACAGCGCCATCGGCACGAACCAGCTCATGAGCACCAGGTTGAAACCGGTGAGGAATCGCGGCTCCGGCCACGTGCGCTCGACCAGCGGCTCGCCGGTCTGCGTGTCGAACCGCGGCGCCGCGTCGTCGAGCTGCACCCCGAGCTCGTCGGGGTCGGGCTCGGAGGCGCGCGCCTGCAGGATCGAGATCGGTCCGACCAACACCAGCAGGAACGCCTCGATCGCCACCGTCAGCGCGATCGGATCGCTGCGGCCGATCGACACCGTCGCGCCCGCGATGAGTGCGCTCAGCGTGGCCGACACCACGAACCCGGGCGTCGGGTCGCGCCGGAGGCGCAGGGCGACGAGCACCGGGATGAACGGCGTCACGAAGACGGCGATGCCGAGTGAATACGCACTGATCGCCGCGAGCCCGGCGACGGCCAGCACGCGCAGCACGGGAAAATGCGACGAGCCCGCCGCCGCGCCGGGTGGCGTGGCGACGGGCTCGTTCGCGGCGTTACCGTGTGACCCTTCGGTCACGGATTCTCGGCGCCCGCGTACGGCAGGAGCGCGACTTCGCGAGCGCGCTTGATGGCGGCTGCGGCCTGGTTCTGGTGGCGACGGCTGAGACCGGTCACGCGGCGTGACTTGATCTTGCCCTTCTCCGTGATGAGCACGCGCAGGACCTCGTAGTCCTTGTAGTCGATCTGGTCGATCTTGTTGCGCGAGAACATGCAGCCCTTGCGCTTCGCGCGGGCCTCTTCGCGAGTGGTTCGCTTGGCGCGAACCGGCTTGTTGCTTCCACGTGCCATGTTGCCTTCTCCTTGAAAATTCGCTCGGGCCGTGACGGCCTAGAACGGGATGTCGTCATCGTCGTGGCTGGCTGCACCGACCGGCACGAAGTCAGACGTGTCGGGGGCGACGTCGCCACCCGATGCCTGGAACTGCTGCCGTGCTGCGCCACCACTGCCGGAACCTTCGTCGCCGCGGCCGTCGAGGAACTGGAGTTCGTTGCCAATGACTTCGACCTTGGAGCGCTTCTGCCCCTCGGACTCCCACTGGCTCCATTCCAATCGCCCGTCGACACCGACGCGTCGGCCCTTCTCGAGGTGCGTCGCCAGCTTCTCGAAGCGATCACCGAAGAACTTGATGTCGAAGAAGTTCGGCTTCTCGGTCCACTGACCGGAAGCTGCATCCTTCTGACGTCCGTTGACCGCGAGGCCCATGCTCACGATCGGCATGCCACCACTGGTGTGTCGCACTTCGGGGTCACGGGTGAGGCGACCGACGAGCACGACGTGGTTGAGATCAGACATCAGGGAGCTCCTTCGACTTCAGAAAAACAGGTAACCGCCATCGTAGCGCTGGCGTCGGAAGTCCTAGCGCTCGCGGTCACGGCCTCCGCCGCCACCACCACGCGGACCGCCACGGCCACCACGGCCACGGTCCTTCGGACCCGCTGCGAACTCCTCGTCGGAGATGCGCTCGAGCGCTTCCTTCGCACCCTCGGGGTACGCGGGGACGCGTGCCGTCACCATGACGCGAAGCACGCCCTCGGTGATGCGGAGCACGCGGACGATCTCGTCAGCGGTCTCGCCGGTGCCGTCGAACTCGACGACGTGGTACCAGGCGTCGGGCTGCTTCTGGATCGGGTAGGTGGTGCGCTTGCGGCCCCACTCGTCGACCTTGCCCCACGTACCACCGGTCTTCGTGACTGCTTCCTGGCCTCGCTCGAGGATGGCGGCGCGCGCCTCACCCTCCAGGTCGGTTCGGGTCAGCAGCATGACTTCGTACTCGTTCATACTGACGTGCCTCCTTCGGTCTGAGCGGCCCGGCCGGAATTCCACGCAGTCAGGTCGCATGGGGCGGTCGGGCAGGTCGGCGTGAACCCGGGCATCATGTCACAAACCACGCAGCGCCGGCGTCGCGGGCCGTGCGCTGCCCACGGCTCCCCCCAACCGACAGGTAACCGTCGGGAAGCTGGCCGGTCGTCTGGCCGCTGCGCATGCATGAAGTCGCTTTCAGCGGGGCATAGCGTGTGGGATGACGAATTCTGGCCCCGATACCGCAGCGAGCCCTGCCCCCGACGCGAGCGGTGAGGCGCGCCCCCAGTGGCGCTTCAGCGGACGCCGCGGCACACCCGTGCACCTGCGCGACCAGCCGCGGGCGCCCCAGCTGCCCGAGGAGATCCGCCAGACGGTCGCCCAGATGGGCCGCGAAGCCGCCACGCCCTCGGTGACCGGTCTCGGGAGCGCCGGCGTCGAGCAGACGAACGGTGCCCTGCGCCAGCCCCGGTCGGCAACGCCGGCCAGCACGCCCGTCGTGGCGGGTGCGGTGGTTCCCGTGGAGCGGCGCGCGCCGCGCACGAGCACTCCGACGCAGGTGTCGACCACGCCGCTGGAGGCCGTGCCCGTGGCGGCGGCAGCGATCCCCTCGCCCGAGGCGGCCGTTCGCGTGAGCGACGAGGTCGCCGACCTCGTGCCCCCGACGGAGCTGCCCAGCGCTCCGCCGCTCGACGCGACCGCTCCCGAGACGCCTCAGATCGAGACGCCCGAACTCGAGACGCCCGACGTCCAGCCGACTGCGCTCGACACTTCCGACGACGACGCCCCGTCGCTCGACCCGCCTGCTGCGGCCGGGGAGCCTGCCACGGCCGAAGCCGAGCAGCCCTCGCCTGCGACCCCTGCCGTCGCGGCGAAGCCGAAGCTCAGCAAGGCCGAGCAGGTCAAGCGCGCCAAGGCCCGCGCCAAGCGCGAACGCGAGGAGGCCAAGCAGCGCGACGCCGCCGCGAACGCAGCCGACACGCCTGCGGAAGCGGTTCCGACCGTCGACCCGGCAGATTCCAAGATGGGCGGCCTCAAGCGCAAGCTGTTCGGACGCGGCGCGAAGCAGTCTCCCGCCGTCGTCGAGACGACGCCGCCGGTGGAAGCCGATGCAAATGTCGCGCCCCTCGCGGCTTCCGCCAGCGACCTCCCGCCGGCGGGCACCCCGCTCCAGGCCGCACCCGAGTTCGACCTGTCGGTCGAAGAGCCGGCGGCCGCGCTCATCCCACCGGCCGCGGCCGATGCTCCGTTCGCGTTCCCGACCGCGACGCCGATCACCGACGACGCACCGCTCGGAGCTCCCCAGAAGTTCGCACCGCCGGAGCCGAGCGCTGCCGTCGACCTGCCTGCCCCGCGGCCGCTCGCCGCGATTCCCGTCCTGCC
>JAOPYW010000217.1 GCA_025964405.1 Thermoleophilia bacterium
GCCACGGCGGCTACATCCCCGTGGAAGCCGGCGGATCCACGCACTCCGACGGTCACGGAGGCTACATTCCCGTGGAAGCCGGCGGATCGACGCATTCGGACGGCAGCGGTGGCTACATTCCGGTCGAGGCGGGCGGGAGCACCCACTCCGATGGCCATGGTGGCTACATCCCGGTCCCGCCGGGTGGCTCCACGCATTCCGACGGCGCTGGCGGCTACATCCCGGTCGAAGCCGGCGGCTCGACCCACTCCGACGGGCACGGCGGCTACATCGCCATCCCGCCCGGCGGCTCGACCCACTCCGACGGGCCCGGCGGCTACATCGCCATCCCGCGCGGAGGTTCAGCACACTCGGACGGGCACGGCGGCTACATCGCGATCCCCGCAGGCGGCTCGGCACACAGCGACGGTCACGGCGGTTACATCGCAGTGCCATAGGCCGTCCCGGGGCGCCGGCTCCGGGCCCCGAAGACATGAAGGCCCCGCCGAAGCGGGGCCTTCATCGAAGCGGGTGAACGGACTCGAACCGTCGACCTTCTGCATGGCAAGCAGACGCTCTAGCCAACTGAGCTACACCCGCATCGAGGGGGAACTATACACGACGCCCGCCAGCGGTTGCAACGGGAAACGCGTGGCCGACGCAGCAGCGCCGTTCAACCGATGAACCCGGCTTCGCGCTCGGCCGACGCATCGGCCAGCGCCCCAGTGAGCCCGGCGACGTCGAGGTCCGTGCCGTAGCACGGGGTGCCCGGCTGCTGGCGCCACGATTCGGCGAGCGGGCCGCTGTCGACCCCGTCGAAGCCGATCTCGTCGAGCAGCTCGATCAGGAGCCGCTTCTGGGCGGGATCGTCCCCTGCGACGGGGAGGGCGATGCGCTTCGGGTCGCCGGTCGGAAGCCCGCCCTCCTGCAGGTGGGCGGCGTAGATGTTGTTGAAGGCCTTCAAGACGGGGCGGCCGAGTTGCTGCGCCACCCACTCGCTCTCGGTCAGCTCCGTCTCCACCTCGACGATCTTGCCGTCGCGCTGCGGGTAGTAGTTGCCCGTGTCGACGACCGGCGCGGCGGCGTCGAGCTCGTCGAAGATGCCGTCGGGGAGCGTCGAGACCGCCCGCAGCGGAATGGTCACGACGACGAGGTCCTGGCCCGCGGCAACGTGCTCGACGAGCTTCGGGATGGCCCGCGTCTCGTCGGCGAGCGCCTCGAGCGTCTCCGGGCCCCGCGAATTCGCAACCGAGACCTCGTGCCCCGCGCGCGTGAACCGGCGCACGAGCGCCGAACCGATGTTGCCTGCTCCGATGATGCCGATCTTCATGCGTGCCTCCCGCTCGTGCCCCGATGCACTTCACCCTATCGGAGGGCTCAAGTTTCGTGGCCAAACGTTCGATAGCGCACTCGGTTGCAGTTCAGGCATCTTGATCAGGTGTTCGAAATGCGGCCGGATCCCTCTCGAGGAGCCCACCATCCGCCCAGGAATTCGACACGCGGTTCGACGCATCGTTGCGTTGACCGGCCCATCGGCACCCATCGTGGTGATGCTGGTGCTGGCCGCGATCTCGGCGTTCGCGATCTGGTCGGCGACCGAGACACGGAGCGCGACGGCCGCGGTCGACCACGCCCGTGCGCTCGACGACCTCTACGACCGCGCACGAACGTCGGTGTCGATCGAGGCCGAAGCCGACAGCGCGTATCGCGCTGGACCGGATCCCGCCGTTCGTGCACGCTACAACGCCGCTGCGCGAAGCCTCACCGACACCCTCGATCGTCTCGGCAACGTCGGTGAACACGCCGATCGCCGCACCGCTCGCCAGATCGCCGAGTGGCACGCCGCCTACCTGCAGCTCGACGCCCGCCTGTTCGCGGCGCTCGACCGCGGCGATGCGAAGGCCGTCGCAGCCATCGACACCGAGCGCACGAACCGCCTGTTCGACACCGTGCACGGCGCCGTCGACGAAGCCTCCAACCGCCACCGCTCCCGCGTGAACGACCGCATCGTCGACCTCCGGTCGACCACCGCGACCATCTACCGGGTGGTGCCGGCAGCTGCGGGGTTCGGCACCCTCCTCGTCGCCCTCTTCGCGTCGATCATGGTCGCCTACCGACGCGAGGCCAAGCGCGCCGCCGACCTCGAGATCGACCGCCTGGCACGCGTGGCCGGCACCGACAACCTCACCGGGCTCGGCAACCACCGCGCGCTCCACGAGGAGATCGTCGAGCTCGTGACGCGCAGTGAGGTGCGTGGCGAACCGTTCGCAGTGCTCGCGCTCGACCTCGACGGACTCAAGGCCGCCAACGACTCGCTCGGCCACCACGAGGGCGATCGGCTCATCCTCCAGCTCGCGCAGGGGCTCGAGGCAACGCTCCCCGACGGTGCGCGCGCCTACCGCATCGGCGGCGACGAGTTCATCGCCACGCTCCCCGGCTGCGCCGCGATCGACGCGTTCCACTACAGCCAGGAGCTGCAGACGACCCTCGCGCCCCCGACCACCGGCATCCTCGCCCCCGAGGGTGGAACCGACGCGCCTCCGACGCATGTCACGGTCGGGGTCTGTGACTCGGGCATGGCCATCGGTGATGCGGAGCTGCTCCTGCACCGGGCCGACCTCGCACTGATCGCGGCCAAGCGTACCCAGCAGCGCGGCCTCATCTGGGCGACCGACATCGAGCCGCTCGCCCGCGACGACCAGGGCGCGAAGGACCACCGCCGCATGCTCGCGACGGCGCTGGCCAAGGCCGTCGACGCCAAGGATTCCTACACCCGAAGTCACTGCGAGACCGTCTCCCAGCTCTGCGTGCTCATCGCGCAGGAACTCGACATGGGCGACGACGACATCGATCAGCTCCGGCTCGCCGGCCTCCTCCACGACGTGGGCAAGATCGGCGTGCCCGATGCCATCCTGCAGAAGCCGGAAGGCCTCACCGACGACGAGTTCGTGCAGATGCAGGAGCACAGCACGCTCGGCCACAGCATCGTCGCGGCCGCCGGCCTCACCGAGGAAGCCGAGTGGGTGCGCCATCACCACGAGCGCCTCGACGGCCGCGGCTACCCGCACGGTCTCGAGGGCACGCGCATCC
>JAOPYW010000243.1 GCA_025964405.1 Thermoleophilia bacterium
CCTTCTCATGCAGCAGGAGCTGGTCGCGGGCGACCTGCCACTCCGCCTGTGAGACCACCGCCGGCATGGCCACATCGGCGTGCGGGCGGGGATCGGTCTGCGTGGCAGTCATGGCGTCAGCTCCTCAGCATCGAAGGTCGAATGCCGCCTACCCCACAACTGCGTGCACGCCACCGGCCCAAGTGCGCCACTTGTGACGGCAACGATGGAGGGATCGCGTCGCTCGACGGCTCGATCATTCCATCGCTCTACCGTGACGGCGCATCGGGGCGCGCGTCACACCCCCGTCGCTCGCCCACACGGCCGGATCGAACGCGCGCCGCGCGAATGCTCGCGGCGAGACCGCAGCCTGAACTCAGCTCGGGCTGGCGACCGGGATGATGACGTCGGTGGCCGCGGCGCGGCGCCGCTTCTCGCGATGCCACCAGTTGTAGCAGCCACCCGCGAGCAGCACGAAGCCCATCACGTAGAGCCAGATGAGCACGATGAAGACGCCCGCGAAGGAGGAGATCACGACGCCGCCCTTCTGCGCGCCGACGATCTCCGGCAGCAGGAGGATCGAGATCTCGAATGCGACCGCAGCTCCCAGTGCACCGCGCCAGACCTCGCGCGTGGAGATGTGCGTGTTCGGGAGGAACCGGTAGCAGCTGAGGAAGAACAGGAACGCCATCGACACCGAGATGATCACGCTCTGCAGGCCGCCCGCGACGGGCAGGTGGTAGACGTGGTCGGCGGCCTCGTTGATGTTGTCGAGCACCGGCAGCACGAGCGCGACGAGCAGCGTGGCGACGAGCATCGCGAGCAGGGCCGCGGCCATCAGCAGCAGCACCCAGCCCTTCTGGAAGATGAAGTGGCGGTTGTTGACGCCGTAGATGATGTTGAGGCCGCTCTCGATGCACGAGAAGAAGTTGGTCGTGCCCCAGATGAGGCCGAACAGGCCGATCACGCCGAGCGAGCCGGAGTTGGCGCGCAGGTTCTCGACGGTGCGCACGATCGAGTTGGCGGCCTGGGCCGGCATGACGTTCTTGAGCTGCTCGACGATCCAGCCCTGGTTCTCGAGCCCGCCGGCGAGGCCGAGCACGGAGACGAACAGGAAGGTCGCGGGGATGACCGAGAGCACGCCGAAGTAAGCGATCATGCCGGCGAGGTGCGGGCAGCGGCGGGCGAAGAAGCGCTCCCAGCCGGGATGCTCGGTCTTCATCGCCTGCTCCCAGATCAGGTAGACGAAGAAGTAGTTCCAGGCACGCCGCAGGGGCGACCGCGGGGGCGCCTCGTCGATGTCGGCTGCCGGTGCGGGCTCGCTACCTGAGCCGGCGTCGGTGTACGCCTCACTGTGTTGGTCAACCGCCACGTTGCGACATTCTACCTGTGCGGGTGTTGGCCTTCCGTTTCCAAAGGGGTAGGGTCACGCGTATGAGCGAAACCGCCCCCACCCCAGCAGCCAGCGCGCTCGACGAGCTGCTCGACGTTTCGCCGCAGGTCTCGGCCGCGATCATCCTCGAGCGCGAGACCGGACGCCTCCTGGCGAGTGCCCCGGCGTCGAGTGCGAAGCCGGAGCAGCTCGCGAAGCTGACGACACGCATGCTCGAGGCCGCCGACGTGGCGCGCAACGAACTCGGACGCGAGCCCGTCTCGCAGTTCGAGGTCGCGACGCCCGACGGCCACGTGTTCGTGGTCGCCGACGCCACGAGCGTGGTCACGGCCGTCACGAGCACCGACCCGACGGTCGGCCTCGTGTTCTACGACCTCAAGACGGCGCTGCGGGTCGTACGCGATTCGGGCGGCGCCAGCGCGCAGGCCGACGCGATCGTGGTGCCGGTCTCGGCCGGCTCCAACGGGTCGGGCAACGGCGACAACGGCGACGCCAAGCGCGGTCGCTGGCGCAAGGGGAACTCATGAGCCGCCGCAAGAAGAGCGTCGCCGCAGCCCTGCTGCTGACCACCGCCTCCGCCACCGCCGCGTGGCTCATCAAGCGCCGCTCCGACGCGCGCCGCCCGCACGTGGGCCTCTACTTCGAGGACGGCTCGATGGTGTCGCTCCCGGAGAGCTCGCCGCAGGCCGGCCAGCTCGTCGAGCTCGGCATCGAAGCCGTCGCGCTCGTGCGCACGGTCTGACGGCGCATGCCTGACACCCTCGGCATCGCCAACACGCTGTTCGAACGTGCGCTGCTGCGTGGCACCTTCACGCTCCGCTCCGGCGCCACGAGCGATCGCTACTTCGACAAGTACCGCGTGACGTGCGATCCCGAGCTGCTCGCACCGGTCACCGAGGGGCTCGCCGTGCTGCTCGCCGACGCAGCCTTCGAGATGCCGATCGAACGCATCGTCGCGCCCGCGCTCGGGGCCGTGCCGCTGGCCGCCGCGCTCTCGCTCGCCTCGGGCGTGCCGTTCGTGATCGTGCGCGTCGATGCCAAGGAGTACGGCACCGCGAGCCGCATCGAAGGCACGCTCTACGAGGGCGAACGCGCCCTCCTGGTCGAGGATGTCGTGACCAGCGGCGGCGCAGCGCTCGAGGCCCTCGAGGTCGCGCGCGCGGCCGGGCTCATCGTCGAACACTCCGCCTGCGTGCTCGATCGCGACAGCGGTGGAGCCGAGGCGCTCGCGGCAGCGGGTGCACCCCTGCGCTCCCTGCTGCACATGCGCGACCTCGACGCCGCCTTCGCAGCGGGCATCGGCACCGAGGTCGGCACCCGATGACCGAGGTCGACGCAGCGCTGCCGACGGTGTTCGAGACCGGTGTCGCGACCTTCGCGCAACGGCTGGCGCGGCGCGCCGGCGACCGCCCGTTCGCGGCGTGCGCGGGTATCGACCCGTCGCCCGAGGCCGTCGCACTCATCACCACCAACACCATCGGCCTGACCCGCGCCACGCGCGCCGGTGCGATGGAGCGCTTCGCCGGCATGGTCATCGAGGCCGTGCGCGACAACGCCCCCGCCGTGAAGCTGCAGCTCGCGTGGTTCGAGACCGCAGGCGCCCCGGGCTACCGTGCCCTCGAGCGCGTGCTTGAGTTCGCACGCCGGGCCGACATGCTCGTGGTCATCGACGGCAAGCGCGGGGACGTGCCGCACTCCGCTGCGGCCTACGCCGAGGCCTGGCTGGGCGAGCGCGCCGAGAGCGGCGTCGGTGGTGACGCGCTCACGGTGAACGCCGCCGTCGGCTCCGATGCGCTGGCGGCCATGGCCCAGGTCGCGGCCGAGCGCCGGACTGCGCTCTATGCACTGCTCCACACCTCGAATCCGGGCGCTGCCGCGCTGCAGGCCGCGCCACTCGCCGACGGACGCCCCTGGTGGCACCTGCTCGCGACCCAGCTCGCCGAGGCCGACGCGGCCGTCGGTGGCGGCGTGGTCGGTGCGGTCATCGGGGCCACCCAGCCCGAAGCACTGCGACAGGCACGCGCGCTGCTGCCCACCGCTCCCCTGCTCGTGCCCGGCATCGGCGCGCAGGGCGGTGCCGTCGCAGACCTCGCGCCCCTCGCCGTGCCCGCAGCCCCGACGACGCTGGTGAACAGCTCGCGCTCGCTGCTACCGACCGAGCCGATGGACACCGCCGGTTTCCGCTCGGTCGTCGCTGCGAA